>JBJTOV010000412.1:0-24613 GCA_046074745.1 Planctomycetota bacterium
CTTGAGCCAGTCGACGCTGAAGCGATCCACGACGCCGCAGAGCTTTTCGAGCACGTATTCCCGGCAGGGCTCCGACGCGAAGCAGAGGCTCCGCATGCCCCAGCCGCCCGTCACCGGCCGGCCGTTGCGCACGGCGACGAATTCCGGGTGCTCGCGGACGAGCACTGAATCGGCGTGGGCCTGCCCAACCCCCATCCAAAGCCCGAACTTCATGCCGGCCGCCTTCACCTTCCGCGCCACCGCCTCGACGCCGTCGGGAAAGCGGTCGGGATCCGACGCAAAGTCTCCGAGCAGCTTGAACCAGTCGTAGTCGAGGATGAAGAGCTCCACGCCCAGCTCACGGCACCGCTCGATCTCCGCATCAACCCCTCTTCCGAAGACGGGTTCGAGGACGATTTCTCGGTCGACGGCGAGAAGGACACCGCGTTCTGCCCCGAATGCGGCGCCGAGATCCACGACTCCGCCGATGTCTGCACCCGTTGCTTCACCTGGCTCGAGGGCGGCACGACGCGCCATCCGCCGTCGAAGGGGCGGGCCCGCGAGCGGTTCAAGCGCATCGTGGTGTTCACGCTCGTCGGCTGCTTCGTGCTCGGGCTCGTGTTGATGTTCGTCGCGCGCGTGCTGCGCTAGGCAGTCAGGCCCAGGGCGAGGCGGCGCAAAACGGCCGCAGCCTCCCGAAGGATCGGGAGGCTGCGTGGATGTGTCGGAGTGGTCGGAGCCGTTCAGGCGGCGTCGTCTGAGGCGCGCCAGGCGATCGAGCCACGGGCGCCGTGCGTCGGCCGCGTGCGCGGAGTGCGAATCTCGCTCGCGAAGGTCTCGATCTCGGTCTCGCGGCCGAAGCGGCCGTTGCCCGCGCGGCTCTCGCGCGCCACCGGATCGACCAGCGACGGATCGTTCGGGTCCGAGATCAGCTTGCGCAGCTTGATGATGCCGCGGTGCTTCCAGTTGTTGATCGTGGTCACCGAGACGCCAAGCGCCTCGGCCGCGTGCTGATAGCTCTTGCCCTCGCACACGATGAGACGGATTGCGTCCTGCTCGTCCTTGCTCAGAAGGCCGAGCGCGGTCTCGAGCACGGCGTCGCCAAGGGTTCCGGTCGCGGCGGGGGCCTTGTCCTCGCCGAACTCCGACTGGCCGGCCGAGCGCTCCTCGAGGAGCTCGCGCAGGCGGGTGGCCCGGGCGTAGCGTCGGCGCAGCAGGTTGTGGGCGATCTTCAGCAGGTAGCTGATCGAGATGGTCAGCCGCTCGAGCTCGGGGTGCTGGAGGAGCCGCAGGAAGACCTCCTGGGCCAGGTCCTCCGCCACATCGGGGGTCGTGGACTTCCGAAGGAATGCGTAGACGCGCTCGTAGTACTGGTCGAAGAGACCGAGCACGAGATCGGCACGCTCTTGGGTTGCTGCCATGTGAGACTCCTCTGCAATTGACCGTTGCCACTCGGACCATCCACAGGGGCCGTCGCGACCGCCATTCGCGACGACTTCCTTCGACACAACGAAGATACGGATCGGTGTCTCCGCCTCTATCAGGTCACCGCCCCAAAGGGGGAAGCTTGCTTGGGCGGGGGTGCTTGCGGCGCGGGGAAACATCCGATCGAGGGATACGGGCCGCGACCTCGATTTTCATTCGCTGACGGGTGGCGCTGCACGAATGGCCAGTTGGTCCTGCAGCTTGTCCCCCTCAGGTCGACCCGAAGCATTTTCCGCGGAAAACCCATGAATACTGCACTCTTCGCACCGCCTGTGTATGCTGCGCCCGTACCTATGCCGCCGACGAAGTCCATCACGGTCCTGCTCGCCGACGACCACGCACTCATCCGCGCCGCGCTCGTCTCGGTGCTCAATGACACCGATGATCTGAAGGTCGTCGCCGAAGCGTCGAATGGGGCGGACGCTGTAGAGCTTGCCCACAAGTTCTCACCCCATGTCGTGGTGCTCGATGTCGACATGCCTGGGGTGGATGCCTTCCATGCGGCGAACCACATCCTTCAGCTGCGCCCGAACACGGGCATCATGTTCCTCACGGCGAGCGACACCGACCGCTCGATCGAGCAGGCGCTGAAGTCGGGCGCGCTTGGCTATGTGGTGAAGAGCGACGATCCGAGCGCGATTCCCGTGGGGATTCGCGCGGTCTCCCGCGGCGAGCAGTACTTCTCGCCGCGCGCCGCCGAGCGCGTGAAGGGCGACTCCACGGGCCTGCGCCGAAAGAAGGTCACGGGCACGCGCGGCATGGCGCTCTCCGACCGCGAGGTCGAGGTGCTGCGCTATGTCGGCAAGGGCTACGCGAAGAAGCAGATCGCCGAAATGCTCGGCATCTCGGTGAAGACCGTCGACAAGCATGTCACCAGCGTGATGGAGAAGCTCGACATCCACGACCGCGTCGAGCTGGCGCTGTACGCGGTGCGCGAAGGCTTCATCTCGGCGTGAGCGGCAGCCGCGACCGCGCGCTGCGCGAGATCTGGCGCGGGTCCGACGAGGCCGCGCTGTTCAAGCCTGCGGGTCTGTCGAGCGAGCGCCCCGCCGCAGAGTCCTCGTCGCGCGGCTCGGGCGCCGCGCAGGCCTCGGCCGCCGCTCAAGCCTCACCCTCTGCGCACATCTCGGGCTCCGCCGACAGCTTCATCGTGCGCGCCCGCAGCCAGCTTGGCTGGCCCGACGCCCAGCTTCCCCACAGGCTCGACCGCCCGACTTCGGGAATCCTGATGGTGGCGGGCACCCGCGCCCGCGTTGCCGACCATGCCGAGGAGCAGCGGCGCGGGCTGTGGACCAAGTGGTATGTGGCGCGGCTTCCCGCGCGGGGGCACGGTGGCCGTCCCGCGTCGGGGCTGCTCGGCCCGCACCGCGCCTACATCCGCCGCCGTGGCAGGCTGGCCGAATGCGTGCGAAGCGGCGGGGATCCTGCGTTCCTCGAGATTCTCGCGGTCGAGCCGGCGACCGACCGCTCCGACGAGTCCCACGCCTTGATCCGCCTCGACACGGGTCGCTTCCACCAGATCCGCGCCATGCTTGCCCACGCCGGGTTCCCGCTCGCGGGAGATGCCGACTACGGCGCGCGGTCGGATCCCTCGCGTTTCGAGCTCGTGGCGGCAGGGCTCGCCATCGACCGCCCGGCGGGCCGCATCGCGCTCGAGGTGCTCGACTGCTGCAAGGGATTGTCGCCCCGCATCGAGGCGCGGCTGCGCGAGGCGCTTACCGAAGCGCGGCCGACCGATGAGCCGCCCGATCGGCGCTGACCCACATCGAGCGACCGAAGCGGTTGGTGGCGATCTGAGACACCGCACGGCGCCACGCGTCGGCGCCCGCCTGGTTCCGCTCCGCCTTGAACGACCCCGCGAATCCCGCGGGGGAGAGCAGGTCGGAGAAGCCCGCGGTCTTCTCGAGAAGCGACACGGAGCCACCCTCGATCTCGAGCGACCAGGTGGTCGGCTCCCCGGTGGTCGATTCATCCTCGTCGAGTCCCGTTGGGCGCACGAACGCGCCGCCGCCGTAGATCCCGATCTCGCCACCCGACACGACGACCGTGCGCACCACGGCATTCATCGCGGTGTCGTCGAGCGGCGTGAGCCCGGGCGCAGGCGTCCACACCATCTGGATGTGGACGAACACGGCATCGGGCACGGGTGCCGAGGCGGGCAGGTCGGCGAGCGCCGACAACGGCACGGTCGAGAACCAGAACGAGTGTTCGGTGTCGCGCCGCGTGGCCGCCGACGCCACGAACGAAGGCTCAAGCACCAAGGGTGTCCCGCCGAGCGCTTCGAGGCGGGCGTTTCCCGCGCTTGGCGCGCCGATGCAGCCCGAAAGCGCGAGCAGCGCCGCGGCCAGCGCGGTCGAAAGGGCCATGTTCGCGGCAATCCGCTTCATCCGTTCGCTCCTCCTCCGACAAGTGGTCCGTCGCTCGTCGGTTCTCCGCCCATCGATCCATCGAGCTCGAGCCGCGCGGCCAACGCCCTCGGCGCAAGCCGGTCGCGCGGCGGGGGCGCCACGCCGAGCCCGAGCAGGCTCACGGCATCGCGCTCGACGATCTCGCGCAGCACCGAGCGTGCGATGTGCGGCAGGTGCGTCGACTGTACGGCCGCGTTCACCGAGTAGATCGCCTCGATCGCCCGCACCGGGGTGTCGAAGGGGAACCCGGACCCGAACAGCAGCTTCGAGTCGATTCCGAGATCGCGGCACTGCTGCAGCACATGAAGCAGGTCCCACGGGCGCGAGGCCACGCCCGAAAGCGTGGCGTAGACGCGTTCGTGCTTCGCGCAAAGGGCGAGCGCCTCCTGCGTGAACGGGAAGCCCGCGCCCGTCAGCACGATCGGGAGACGCGGGAACGCGCGCGCCACCTCGTCGAGGAGATACGGACGGCCGAACTCAAGCCGCGCCGCCGATGGAAGCGGCCCCGACCAGCCCACGAAGAGCGGAAGCTGCAGCGCCTCGGCCCGGTCGAACACGCGCATCGCCCGCGTGTCGGAGGGGTGGTAGCCCTGCAGGCAGGGGTCGGTCCACACCGCGCATGCGCCCGCCGCGCGGGCCGACTCGAACTCGGCCACCGCATCGCCCGCGGTCGGATCGATCGCCCGCGCGTAGAGCAGGCGCCCGGGCAGGTTCGCGCCCGCGAAATCAAGCAGCCTCCGCACCGCGCTCTCGGGCACGGCACCGCGCAGGAGTTCGCTTCGATGGCCGACCACCATGCCGCAGTCGACCGTCTGGAGCGCCTGCAGCAGGGCGTCGGGGCTTGCGTCGGGCTGCAGCCAGCGCGCGGAGCCCGACCGACGGACCGCCGACGAGATGCCCTCGCCGAGGTCTTCGGTGCGCGCCCACATGCGCATGTCGAGGTCGACGATCATGCGGCGGAATGTAGCCGACCGCGCCTCCACGGTCGATGCGCGCGGGCCGCCTATACTCGCCGCCATGTCCAAGGCCGTCTGGGAAGCGCAGGAACTGGCCACCGACCCGCACACGCGCGGCGACAAGCCGCAGAAGGTTCGGGCGATGTTCTCCGCCATCGCGGGCGCCTACGACCTGAACAACCGCTTGCACTCGTTCGGGCTCGACCAGCGCTGGCGCCGCGCTGCGGTTCGCGCGGCGGCGGTCCGCGAGGGCGATGCGGTGGTCGATGTGGCCTGCGGCACGGGCGACCTCACCGAGCTGTTCGCGAAGACCGAGGCTGGCTCGGTGATCGGGCTCGACTTCACGCCCGCCATGCTGGACATCGCGCGCCAGAAGAGCACGCGACGCCCGCACGCGGGCGCGGTGCCGCGCTACGAGCACGGCGACGCCACGGCGCTCGAACTGGCCGATGGGTCGGCGGATGTCGTGTCGATCGCGTTCGGCCTGCGCAATGTCGGAACGCCCGAGAAGGCGCTGGCCGAGTTCCGGCACATCCTGCGGCCCGCGGGCCGTCTGGTGGTGCTCGAGTTCGACGAGCCCACCAACCCGCTGATCCGCGCGGCCAACCGTCTGTACACGCACCGCATCATGCCGTGGACGGCCACGCTGGTCGCGCGCGATGGATCGGGCGCGTACCGCTACCTGCCGCGGTCGGTCGAGACATTCCTCGACCGCGCGCGCCTGCGCGAGGCCATGCTGGCCGCGGGTTTCGCGTCGGTCGAGCAGATTCCGCTCACCTTCGGCACCTGCGTGGTCAGCGTGGCGCGCGTCGCGAGCTGAGCGAGGCGGGAGCGCCTGCGCAGGGATTGCGGCTTGCACCGGCAGTCCGAACCAGCGATTGCCCCGCTCTGCACGCGATGCGAAAGGCTGCGCGCACCCCGTGGTTGTCTCGGCGGCTCAATGGATTGGGCCGCACCCGACCAGGACGGAGGATCCGCCCTTTTTCCAACATAGAACGGGGTGATGGGAATCATCGAAACCGTTCGAAGGATGGAGTACGGCCATGCCTCAGGCCAAGGACGACCAAGGCAGCGAATTTGGTGGTGAAGACGACTTCCACGCGCGCACCCGTGCGCGGACGGGCGGTGACGCCGAACGGACCACGCGTGCGCTCGAGATGCTGCTCGCCAAGCTGATCGCGGGCGACCGCGTCGGCTGCCGCGACACCGTGCGCGAGTACATGGAGGCAGGCCACGACGCGACCGACGCGTTGCGTCGGCTGGTCTGGCCCGCCTGCGCGATGATCGACACGCTCGCACGCCGCGACCAGATCGCCGCGGTGGCCGAGCACTGCTCGACGGTGCTGCTCACGCAGCTGGCGCAGCGCCTCGAGTGCGCGCTGACCAAGCACCCGACGCGCCGGCAGACCGTGCTCGTGACCAGCGGTCCGAAGGCAACCGAGGAGCTTGCCGGCGAGATCTTCGCAGGGATCGCCGAGGCCGCGGGATTCGATGTCGTCTTCCTCGGCGGCGGCGTCGAGAGCGACGACATGTACGCGGAGATCGGAGCGCGCAGCCCCGCCTTCTTCGTCAGCTTCGCAGCAAGCGGGCCCGATGCCCCGCGACTGCGGCGCCTGATCGATGCGGTGCGCCTGCACCAGCCCGTGCCCGGGCTTCGGATCGGCGTCGGTGGCGGGGTGTTCGCCCGCGCGCCCGGCCTCGCCGAGGAGATCGGTGCGGACTTCGCGGCCGACACGCCGTTCGAGATGCTCGAGTCGCTGGTCACCCTGAGCATCGAGAGCCGACGCGCCTCGGTGGGCCGCGTTGGCCAGAAGGGCGCCGTGAGCCGTCCGAAGGCCGCCTAGGACCTGTGGTTCGGAACCCAACCGACCGCCCCCCGTGCCTTGGCCGGGGGGCGGTCGCCGTAAGGGCCGAAAACCCGTGGGAAGGCGCCGAGAGATTCGAAAAATCGGAACGAACGGCGCACCTGTCCGTAGACTGCCAAGGCCTCGACCGCGCGAGGCACAAGGTCCCTGATCCGCCGCGAGCACCGCATGCTGGACGCACAGACCGAGAGACGAACCATCGAGCGCGCCCGCAAGGGCGACCGTGGCGCCGTCGCCGAGCTCGTGCGCGCGTACCAGCGTCCGCTCGAGGCGTTCCTGTTCCGGATGTGCGGCAGGTCCGACCTTGCGGAGGACATCGCGCAGGAGGCGTTCCTGCGCGTGATGAAGTCGATCGACCGCTTCGACGACCGCTTCCGATTCTCGACCTGGCTGTTCACGATCGGCAAGCGCCTGCTTGTCAACCACCAGCAGAAGATGCGTCCGCTCGCAGACAGCGACGCGGTGGACTTCCGCGGGCGCGATGCGCGCACGCCCGTCACCGAGAACATCGAGCAGGAGCGCGGCGAGACCGTGCAGCGCATGATCGCCGTCGCGCTCGAGGCGCTGGTCGAGCCGCAGCGTGAGATCGTGCTGCTCTTCCATCAGCAGAACTGGCCGGTCGAGCGCATCGCCGAGAAGCTCGCGATGCCCGAGGGCACCGTCAAGAGCCATCTCTTCCGCGCGCGCCGCCGCATGCTGGCCGCCATCGAGCACGCCACGGGCGCGGTGCGCACCGAGGAGGTGTTCCGATGAGCGCGAACGGCGGCTTCTCGATGCGAACCCAGCGTCTGCTGGTGCGCGTGCTGCTCGCGCTGCGTTGCGAGGCGTGCCGCTCGGCCGATCCTGCGCTCGACGAGCGCCGCGCCGAGGAACTGGCCGACCGCATCATGTTCGTCCTGCCGCGCCGCGTGCTGCCCGTCGGGCTGTGCGCGCTGGTGCTGGTGGCGATGCTGTGCGCCGTTCCGCTCGCGCGCGACTTCATGCCCGCGTCGGGCGACATCCGCCCCGCGTCGCAGCGGCTCGAGGATTCGATCCGCGAGCAGGGCGCCGCGGTGAACGCGGGGCTCGGCACGCTGCGCGCCGTCGTGGCGCCGTTCGCGTCGGATGACGCAGGCTCGCAGGAGCCCGCCGCGACCGCGCTGCCCGACGGCACCGTGGCGTTGGCTCCGTTCAAGCGCTCCTGAGCCGACCGCCATGCGACCACGAACCGAACGATGGCTGGCGGCGGTCGTGGCGCTTGCGATGCTGCTCTCGCCCGCGTGCCTGACACGCGCCGCGCGCGCCGACAATGCGGGGTTCGCGCTTGCGCCGAAAGGCGCGGTGTTCGCGCTCGACGCGCGGGGCGCGGCCGACATGTTCATCGACGGCCGTGGCGGCGTGGTGCGCCCCGTGCTCGAGGCGATCGCGGGCGCACAGGTGCTCAAGACCTTCGATGTGCTCGCGCAGCGCGCGGGCGCCGAGCCCGACCGCGCCGCGCGCGATGTGTTCGGCGGCCGCGTGGCGTTCTTCGTTCCCGAGGGCGGCGACGCGACCCGTTGGATGCTCGCCCTCGAGGCTGACGACGCGCGCTGCCAGCGCGTGCTCGGCATGTTCGGGGCGCGCATGGTCGGCCCCGGCCGCTTCGAGTCGCCAGGCGAGGCGATGCTGATGCGCCGCGCGGGCGGGTGGCTGCTCATGTCGCCCGCGGGCGAAGGCGCGGCGGAGTCGCTCGATCTCGCCCAGTCGCGCATCGCGCACGAGGATCCTGCGCGCTCGCTGCTCGGCGACCCGCTGATCCAGGACCTGCTTCCGCTCGACGGCGGCGTGCGCATCTTCATGCGGCACGACGGGCCAAGCGAGGGCGCGACGCTCGTCTCGGCAAGCCGGAAGGGCGCCTCGATCGTGGCGCAGGTGGTGGGGCGCTACTCGTCGCCGCTGCCGATCCTGGGCACGGCGCGCTCGCAGCTCGACGCGCATCTCGTGCGTGCGTTCGAGGACCGCGCTGTCATGGTTCTCGCAAGCCCCGCGGACGGCAAGGTCGCGCCCGCCGACGCGTTCTGGCTGACGCTGGTGCCCGAGCTGGCGGCGCCCCCTGCGATGCGCACGAATCTGGCGGGCGAGCGCGTGCTTGCGGTCGGCCAGTGCCGCGTGCACGCGATGCCCGCCCTTGCCATGGCGTGGCGCATCGAGGACGCCGAGCAGGCGCGCGGCGACCAGGAGCACTTCATGCGCGCCGTGTGCTGCGGCATGACGCGCGCCGCCGAGGCGCCCGCAGGTGGCGCGGTGCCTTCGAAGGCCGGTTCCGCCGAGCCGCCGGCCGCCGATGGCCCCGCGCCGACCGAGTGCAAGGCGCTCGGGCCGTTCGCCGACCGCTACCTCGGCGACGGATTCAGGCTTGGCCAGAGCGTCCTGTGCTGGTCGACCGTGTCGACCGACTGCGGCGGCTGGCAGGTCTACGCGAGCGATCCCGAGTGGCTGACCGCGGTGAGCGAGCGGCTGGGCAAGGAATCGAGCAGCGAGGGCCCGCGCCCCGACGCGGGAGGCATTGGATTCTGCGATGGCCCCCGTGCGGCGGGCCTGCTGCGGCGCTGGATGCCGCTTGCGACCCGTGCCCCCGAAGACCGCGTGGCTCGCGGCATCGAGGCGCTCTCGACCGCGCTCGAACGACTGGGCCGGGTGCGGTTCCAGTACGAGATGCCCACGCCGCTCACCCTGCGCGCGGTGGTCGAGATCGAGCCCGTGGGAACGCTCGAAGCGCCGAAGGGCGTGCAGCGCCGCGAGGTGCGCGAGGCCCTGAAGGACACCCGGCGCTAGGCTGCGCCGCATGGGCGACGCCGACAAGGCTCTTCCCGCGAAGGAACCCGAGCGCGCGCGGCTGCTGCGCGCGGCGTCTCGGCATGCGCTTTCGGCGCGGGTCGCGCGCGGGCTGCGCGTGGCGGGGGTGTTGGCGTCCGATCCGCTCCTTCTCATGGTGAGCGGCGGCGGAGACTCGATGGCGATGCTCGTCGCCCTGGCGGCGATCCGCGAGCGCACCGATGCGACGCTTGGTTCGATCGCGGTGCTGAGCATCGATCACGGGCTGCGCGACGAGTCGTCCGCCGAGTGCGCGGCGGCGATCGAGCTTTGCAGAAGCCTCGGCATCGCGCAGGCTTCGGTGGCGACGGTCTCGGTCGCGCGCGGCGGCAATCTGCTGCACGAGGCGCGTGCGGCGCGCTACGAGGCGGCGTTCGCGCATGCGCGGCGGCTGGCGGTGCCCACGGTCGTGTGCGCGCATCAGGCCGACGATGCGGCGGAGGGGCTGCTGCTGGCGCTCGAACGGGGCGGCGGCATCGATGCGGTCGAGTCGCTGGTTCCGTCGCGCGCGGTCGGCGGCGACGGGCTGCGCGTGGTGCGGCCGCTGCTCAGGATCACGCGCGCCGAACTGCGGGGGTATCTCTCGGATGTGGGCGTCGGCTGGCATGACGACCCGTCGAACGCGCTGCACGCGCGCGGCGCCCTGCGCAGCGAGCCCGCGCTGCGCGCGCTTGTCGAGCGTCTGGCCGCAGGAGCGGGGCGGCTGGCCGAGGAGGCGGGCGCGCTGGCCGCGTGGCGCGACGCGGAGCTCGACAAGTTCGTGCCTGAAGGCGCGACCGAGTTGCCACGGTCGGTGCTCGAACTGGCGCCGCCGCCCTTCGTCGCGCTCGCGATCAGGCGTCTTGTGCACGCGGCGGGCGGCGACATCGCGCGCACCGCGCTCGACGAAGCCGCGTCGGGAATCGCGCAAGGCGACCGCAGCCCGCGGGAGTTCGCATGCACGGGCGGCTGCGAACTGCGGATCGACGCACGGACCGTGCGCGCTACGGCTGCGCCGCGGTGAAGCAGTCGCCGCCGAATCGGTCGGCCACGCAGGTCACCACGCCGCCCGTCACCTTCACGGTCATCGGCGGCGCGATCATCCACAGCGGCCCCTGCGGCAGCGAGCGCATCTGGCAACCGAGGCACTCGATCGGCTCGCGCTCGCCGCGCGCGGCGCTCACCGCGCCATCGGCAAGCGGAATCTCGACCGCGAACACGAGCTCGGGCCGCGGCGCCAGGAAATGCTCGCGGAACACCGTGTGGCAGGTCTCGCAATCGGGGTTGTAGAACACGATGAACGCGTCGCCGTCGCCGATCTCGTCGACCACATCGCGCAGGTAGCTCGCGATCGCGGTGTCGGACAGGCGCTTGCCGATCGCGCCCGACAGGTCGAGGTCGATCGACACTGGGCGGTCTGGTTTCTTCGCCGAGGCGCTGGCGGCGGCGCGGGCCTCGCGCACGGCGCGGAACTCGACGCCTGCGGTCAGGTTCGATGTGGCCGTCGCGGCGAAGAGGCCCGCGAGCAGGCTCCATCCGGGCGAAAGCCCGCGGCGCGCGGCGGACGAATGCTCGGGCCGCGCCCACCGCGCATGCGCGATGAGCACGGCACCCGCTGCGAGCGCAAGGATCGACGGCACCATCGCCGCGATGCCGTCGTTGAAGCCGCGCGAGGCGCAGGCGAGCGCAAAGAACGCGAGCGACACCGACGCGAACAGGTTCCACGCGCGCGTGCCTGCGACGAGCACCGCGGCGGCCAGCGCCAGTTCCGCGGCGATCACCATGCGCGCGGCAAGCGGCGGCGGGTACCCGAAGAGCCACGAGACGACCTCGACGAGCGGCGCGGGCGTCCAGTCGGGGCCTCGCTCAAGCGCGAGCACCGCGCATGCGGCGAGCACCGCAGCGATCGCCGCGGCCGCCGCTCGGGGATGTCGCAGCAGGTCTCGCATGGGCTAGCGGGCGGGGAACTTCAGGCACGCCTCGAGCGCGGGGAGGTCGTCGACATTCTCGATCACGCACTCGATCGCGCCGTCGTTGATCGCGACCACCACGGGTGTGCCGATCACATAGTTCGGCCCCTTGATCAGGGTCGCCTTCACGCAGTCGTCGCACGGGTTGTCGAGGGCGTTCGCGGGGTCGGTGTCGGGAATGGCGACGAGCAGCGTGCGCACGGGCAGCTTGCCCGTGAAGTACGCCGACAGCAGGTCGTGGCAGTGGTCGCAGTCCTCGCGGTAGTAGATGACGATCCAGCGGCCGCTGAGGAGGTCGGCGGGCGGTGCACCTTGCAGCAGGCGCGCGAACGGCTGCTCGGCGAAGGGCTTGCCCTCGGTGCCTGCGAACTCGGCGATGTAGAACGACTCGAGCTTCGCCGGCGCGCCGAGCCACTTCGCCTTCGGGGTCTCGGATGCAGGCGGGGTTGCCGTGGGAGGGTTCGGCATGGTCGGCGCAGGAGGGGTGGCCTCCGCGCTGCCCGGTACAGGAGGAAGCACGGCGGCGACCTGCTCGGCATTGGCGAAGTCGGTGCAGACGGCCGTCACAACGCCATCCTTCATGCGCAGCGCCACGGGCGTCTGGAAGACATAGGTCGGCGAGCGTCCCTGCTGGCCCGCACGCACGCGGAAGAGTTCGGCCGCCACGCAGCCCTCGCACGGCATGCCGAGCGGGGTCCCGCGCGAGTCGGGGACGGTGACCTTGAGCACGCGCTCGGGGCGCTTGGACTTGAAGTGCGCGCGGTACATCGCCTGGCAGTCCTCGCAGTCGACGCGCGAGAAGGTCACGATCCAGTCGCCCTTCTCGAGATCGTCGGGCAGCGGCCGCTCGATGGCGAGCGCGAGACCCTGCATGCGGAGCGGCTTGCCGACCCAGTCGGCCCACTTGGGCGCGTAGAACCCCTCGTACTTCGCGGGAACATCAGGCCACGGACCGACGATGCCGCTCGCGGCGGGCTGCGGGACGCTCGGTGGCGCGGATTCGTCGCCCGCGGTGGGCGCCGAGGTGTCGGAGGAAGGTTGCGCGACCTCCTTCTCAGGCAGCGCGAAGGTGGTCACGACGCCGAGCACGAGCGGGATGAGCACCGGCAGCGGACCGCCCACGGTGACGCGCGGCGCAAGGAACAGGGCGTTTGCGAGGAGCGCGAGGTCGATGGCCAGCATTCCGCTCGCGGGCAGCGGGCTCTTCTCTCCGAAGCAGCCGCAGCTTCCCGTAAGCGCCTCGACGATGCCGTCCTTCATGGCCGTCTGCACCATCGACACGACCAGGATGAGGGCGAAGAAGCCGAGCGTGAGCATGGCGATGGCGCGTGCCCAGCGTGCCGACAGCAGGATGGCGAGCGCGATGAAGACCTCGGCGCCGACGATCGCGCGCAGCGACCACTCGATGAACTCGGAGGTGTTGATCCCCGTGTTCTGCGCGAACCAGATCAGCGACTTGAGGAGCGGCGGCGGGAGCAGCTGAGGGTTGAACTCGATGCCCTTTGCGATCGCGCCGCTCGCGATCCACGCCGCGGTGCCGATGCGCAGGATCAGGACGCCCGCCTTGCGGTGGCCGGGCAGCTGGGAGAACGCGAGGGGGGCGGTGGCGGCGGTCGTCATGGATGGTCCCGGGTCGTGGCGCGTCATCGGCCAGATGGGCGGCGATTCTACGGAGGGGGTCGGGTGGGGTTGAGGAATCCGCCTCGCCGCGGGCGCTTCGGGACGCATCCGTCCATGCCGCAGTTGCGAAGCAGGCGCGATGCCCAAGCCAGGTCGCCCGCCCGCGCCGTTTCCGACGCCCGAGTTTGCGGCCGACCTTGCCCGGCGGCTGCGGCCCCGAGCCTCGGCCCCCAAGGGCTCGTTCGTGGTGCTGCCCGACCAGCTCGACCTTGGGCTCGGGGCGCTCAAGACCGCCGATCCGAGGCGCTCGCGGGTGGTGCTCCTCGAGAGCGGCGAGTGGCTGTCGCGGCGGCCCTACCACCGCCAGCGGCTGGCCTGGATCCTGCTTTCGCAGCGGAAGTTCGCCCTCGAGGCGGCCGATGCGGGCTTCGAGGTGGTCGTCCTCCGCGGCAACGAGCCGATGGTCGATCTCCTGCGCGGCGCGCGCCGCATGGCGCCCTTCACGATGACCGAGCCCGCCGAGCGCGAGATGCGCGCCGAGTTCGGGCCGCTGGTCGCCGAGGGCCTGCTCGAGGTGGTCGTGCACGATGGGTTCCTGACCACGGCGGCCGACCTTGAGCCGGCACGCACCGCGGAAGGGTTCCGCATGGACCGTTTCTACCAGGGCGTGCGCCGTCGCACGGGCGTGCTCATGGAGAACGGGAAGCCGGTCGGAGGCAAGTTCAGTTTCGATGCCGACAACCGCCGCCGCTGGGACGGCACGCCCGCCGCGCCGACGCCGCCGACCTTTCCCGCCACGCTGATCCGCGAGGAGGTGGTGGCCGAGATCGAGACCAACTTCGCCGACCACCCCGGCGCGCTCGACATCGCGACCATTCCCGCGCAGCGCGCCGAGATCGACGCGATGTGGTCGTGGGCGAAGCGCATGTGCCTGCCGAACTTCGGCCCGTACGAGGACGCGATGAGCCGCCGCAGCCGCGGCGTGTTCCACACGCGCATCTCGCCGCTGATGAACCTGCACAGGCTGCTTCCCGAGCGCGTGCTGCGCGAGACGCTCGAGCTTGAACTCGGCATCGCGAGCAAGGAAGGCTTCGTGCGCCAGGTGCTTGGCTGGCGCGAGTTCGTGTACCAGGTGCATCGCGCGACCGACGGCTTCCGCATCGGGGCGCGCGAGGGCGAGCAGCCGCTCGCGGCGCCGGGCGATGGCGGTTTCGCGCGCTGGTCGGGGCAGCCGTGGCGCCCGAAGGCGGCGCCGCCCAAGGGCGTCGACGGCGGTGCGCGGCCGAACGCGATGTCGGCCGACATCGGCGTGCCCCCCGCGTGGTGGGGCGCGCAGAGCGGGCTCGCGTGCCTCGACCATGTGGTCGAGGATGTGTGGGCCGAGGGCTGGAGCCACCACATCACGCGGCTCATGGTGCTTGCCAATCTCGCGACCCTGTCGGGCGTTTCGCCGCGCGAGCTGTGCGACTGGTTCTGGATCGCCTATGTGGACGCGTGGGACTGGGTGGTCGAGCCGAATGTGCTCGGCATGGCCACCTACGGGTGGACGGGCATGACCACGAAGCCCTATGTGAGCGGCTCGGCGTACCTCGAGAAGATGGGGGATTCGTGCGCGTCGTGCGCGCTGACCCCGGGCAAGGATTGTCCGGTCGGGCCGATGTACTGGGCGTTTCTCGCCCGCAACGCCGCGGTTCTTGGCGACAATCCGCGCATGAAGCTCGCCATGGCCAGCTGCCGAGGACGCACCGACGCCCAACGCGCGCACGAGCGCGGCGTGTTCGTGGCGCTGCGCGACATTCTGGTGCGCGGCGAGCCGTACAGGCCTTCGGCGCGCGCGGGCCAGACGCTGTTCGGCGAGACAGGAAGAGGCAAGCGATGAGCGGACCGATGCGATTCGAGCGTGCGACGGTGTTCGACGGGACGGCCGAGGAGCTCGGCGCGTGGCATTTCCGCCGTGGCGCCGTGCAGCGGCTGATTCCGCCATGGGAGCGGATCGAGGTGCTGCGCGAGGCGTCGCCGCTTGTGAACGGCGCGGTCGCCGAGTTCAGGATCCGCAAGGGGCCGCTGTCGCTTCCGATCGTCGCGGTGCACGAGAAGGTCGATCCGCCGCGCAGGTTCGTCGACCGCCTGACGCGCGGGCCGTTTCGCTCGTGGCGCCATGAGCACACCTTCGAGCCCTGCGCCGTGGGCGCGACGCTGCGCGATGCGATCGCGTTCGATGCGCCGCTCGGCGCGGTGGGCAGGGTGTTTCTCGGTGGAACGCTGCGACGCGAGATCGCGCGGCAGTTCGCGTTCCGGCACGAGCGCACGCGCGCCGATCTTGCGCGCCACGCCGAGATCTGCGCGCGCTTCGGTGAACGCACCCTGCGCGTCGGCGTGACGGGCGCCAACGGGCTGGTGGGGCGGCAGCTCTGCGCGTTCCTTTCGACCGGTGGCCACTCGGTGGTTCGTTTCGTGCGCGGGGCCGCCAAGGGCGCCGACGAGCGGCCGTGGAATCCGAACGATCCCGAGTCGGGGCTCGACCCCGCGCATCTGGCCGACCTCGACGCGGTGGTGCATCTCGCGGGCGCGGGGATCGCCGACCGCCGCTGGTCGGAGGCGCGCAAGCGCGAGATCCGCGAAAGCCGCACGCTCGGAACCGCCACCGTGGCGCGGGCGCTCGCGCGCGCGGGCGCGCGGCCTTCCGTGCTCGTGTCGGCAAGCGCGATCGGTTTCTACGGCGCGCGTGGCGACGACCCCGTCGACGAGCGCACGGGCGCAGGCACGGGTTTCCTGCCCGATGTCGTGCAGGCGTGGGAGGACGCCACCGTGGCCGCGCGCGATGCAGGTGTTCGCGTGGTGCATGCCCGGTTCGGCGTGGTGCTTTCCGCCGCGGGCGGTGCGCTTGGCAAGATGGTCGGGCCGTTCCTGTTCGGGGCGGGCGGCCCTGTCGGCAATGGCAGGCAGGGGTTCAGCTGGATCTCGCTCGACGACCTTCTGGGTGCGACGCTGTTTGCGCTTCGGAACGACGCGCTGCGCGGACCCGTGAACTTCGTGTCGCCGCTGCCGCTCGCACAGCGCGGATTCGCGAAGGTGCTTGGGCGCGTGCTGCGCCGCCCTGCGTTCGCGCCGCTGCCCGCGTTCGTGGTGCGGGCGATGTTCGGCGAAATGGGCCAGCGGCTCCTGCTCGAAGGCGCGTTCGTGCGGCCTGCGGCGCTCGAGTCGCAGGGGTTCCGCTTCGAGCATGCCTCGCTTGAGCGGGCGCTTCGGCTTGAACTCGGGCGGCTCGAGCAGACGGAGGCGCTTCCATGACGACCCGCGCGATCTGGTGGGTGCGCCGCGACATGCGGCTTGATGACAACGGCGCGCTGCTCAAGGCGGCGAAGGCCGACGCGATGCTTGCGGTGTATGTGCATGCGCAGGCCGAGGAAGGCGCGTGGCCGCTTGGCGGCGCGCAGCGGTGGTGGCTGGCGCGCAGCCTTGCGTCGCTCGACCGCGCGCTGCGCGAGGCGGGGTCGCGGCTCGTGATCCTCGATGGCGAGGCGGCGAAGGTGCTGGTCGACCTCGCGCGCTCCGTGGGCGCGAGCGAAGTGGTGTGGTCGCGGCGCTTCGAGCCAAGCGCGCTTGCGCAGGAGCGCCGCGTGGAGGAAGCCCTCGACCGCGCGGGCATCGCGTGGTCTGGCTTCAACACCAACCGGCTGTTCGACCCCGAGGAGATCGCGACCAAGGAAGGGCGCCCGTACCAGGTGTACACGCCGTTCTCGCGGTCGTGCCGCGCGCGGCCCGCGCCCGCGCAGCCCCGTTCGGCGCCGTCGTCGCTGCCGTCCGGTGCAGGAGCGCCGAAGGGGCTCGCGCTCGCCGACCTCGACCTCGAGCCGAAGCCCGACTGGGCGGGCGAGATCGCCGCGATGTGGTCGCCTGGCGAGGAGGGCGCGAAGGCGCGGCTCGCGAGGTTCGCCGCGGGGCCCGTGGCGCAGTACCCCGAGGGCCGCGACAATCCGTCGACCGAGGGCTCGTCGCTGCTCTCGCCGCACCTCGCGTTCGGCGAGATCGGCATTCGCCGGGTCTGGCACGCGGCGGCCCGCGCGAAGGCGCCTGCGGAAAGCGTGGACAAGTTCCACTCCGAGCTCCTCTGGCGCGAGTTCGCCACCCATGTGCTCTACCACTTCCCGCACACCGACCTGAAGCCGCTGCGCGCCGACTACGCGAAGTTCCCCTGGCGCACCGATGCGAAGGGCCTGCGCGCGTGGCAGAAGGGCGGCACGGGCTATCCGCTCGTCGACGCAGGCATGCGCCAGCTGTGGCGCACGGGCTGGATGCACAACCGCGTGCGCATGGTGGTGGCGAGCTTCCTGGTCAAGCACATGCTGCTGCCGTGGCAGGACGGCGCGCGCTGGTTCTGGGATACGCTCGTCGATGCGGATCTGGCCAACAACTCGCTTGGTTGGCAGTGGGCCGCGGGCTGTGGCGCCGATGCCGCGCCGTACTTCCGCATCTTCAACCCGACCTCGCAGGCGGAGAAGTTCGACGCGAAGGCGGTGTACATCAAGCGCTGGGTGCCCGAGCTCGGCCGCCTTGGCCCCGAGGCGGCGCGGGAGCCGTGGGAGGCGCCGCCGCTGGCGCTGTCGCAGTGCGGCGTTTCGCTTGGCGACACCTATCCACGGCCGATCGTCGACCACGCGAAGGCGCGCGAGCGGGCGCTGGCAGCGCTCGCGGCGGTGAGCAAGAAGGGATGATCTTGCCTGTGGCCGCGAATCTGCGAGGATTCGCGGCATGCCACGCCGCCTTGCGAACCTCGCTGCGTTTCGTTTCGCCGTCATCGCTGCCGCCGCGTGCGTGGCGCATGCCGCGCCGCCCGACCGCGGCGACCTTGCGGCGGCGTACCTGCGCTTCGAACGCGCGGTCGAAAAGGCCCCCAAGGATGCTGCGACGCGCGAGCGCGCGAACCGTTCGTTCGACGGGCTGACGGGCGACTTCTTCGCGGGACGGTTCGACCGCGCGTTGCTCACGCTGGCACGGTCCCAGTCGGAGCTGCCTGGCGGCGGTCCGCTCGGCGCGCTCGAGTTTCTGGCGTCGCACCGCGCCACGCTGCCGTCGCGCACGGGGGAGGTCGGCGCACCGTTCGATGTGCGGCTTTCGTTCGAGCGGCTCGACGGCATGCCGGTCGGCACGCCGCCCGTCGAGGTGGTGGTGCGCACGCCTCTCGGCGAGGTTCGATCGCCGTACACCGAGGGCTTCGCGCTGCCCGTCACGCTCGAGCGGCCCGGGGCCGTGCGCGTCGCGGTGGCGTTCACGGGTGGCTTCGAGGCCGAGGTCGCGCGCGCGTTCGTGATGGCTGGGCCGATCGACGCGTTGCGCGGGGAACTTGCCGCGCGCGTCGACGCGCTTGCGGCGAAGGGCGGCGTTCCCGAGTCGACGCTTGCCTCGCTGCGGGCGCGCTGCGCGCTGCTCTCGGCGTCGCTCGAGCGGACGCGCAGCGCGGCGCTCCTTGCCGACCTGCCGACGCTTGCCGATGAGCTGTCGCGCGAGATCGACGCCGCCGATCGCGGCGAGCGGCCCTATGCATGCACGGGCGACCGATGGCGCGTGTTCAAGGCGCTCGGCACCGAACTTCCGACGCGGCAGTATGTGCCCGCGGGTGCCGCCGAGGCGCCGCGGCCGCTCCTGATCGCGTTCCATGGCGCGGGCGGCGACGAGAACCTGTTCTTCGATGGCTACGGCGGCGTGCTGCGGCAGCTGGCAGACGCGCGCGGCATGTCGGTCGTGTGCCCGCCCACGGTGCCGTTTGGGCTAAGCCCCGTTCTGCTCGAGCGGTTTCTCGACGAGGTCGCGCGCGACATCGAGTTCGATCGGTCGCGCGTGCTGCTCGTGGGGCATTCGATGGGCGCCGCCACGGCCTCGCGCCTTGCGGCGCTGCGTCCCGATCTCGTGCGCGGCGCTGCCTGCATCGCGGGCTTCGCCGATGTGGCGCGGTCGAAGCCGCCTGCGCCGAGGCATGTGTGGCTCGCGGTGCTCGATCCGCTGTTCGCGCTCGACCGCACCCGCGCTTCGGTCGAAGCGGTCGCCGCGCGCGTTGGGAACATCGAGCTGACCGTGGTGCCGCACGAAGGGCACACGCTCGTCGTCGGCGAGGTGCTCGCTCAGGCGGTCGACTGGCTTCTCGCCCTGAAGACGGCGACCACCGCGCCGCAGGCAAGCGCGCCGAGCACGAGCCCGATGAAGGTGGGCGTGCTTGCGCCCGCGGCCGCTGCGCCCAGTGCGAGCGCGGGGCCCATGAAGTAGCCGGCGCCGACAAGCGCCTCGTGGATGCCACCCGCCTCGACCTCCGCCGAGCCGACGGCGAGCCCGTAGTAGATGGCGCTGTAGTAGATCGTTCCTTGGCCGACGCCAAGCGCGAACAGCCCGGCGATCAGGAGCGGTTCGCTCGGCGCCCAGACCGCGACGGCGAAGCCCGTCGAGAGCAGTGCGCCCGCGACGACGAGGGTCGTGCCTCGGCCATGCCAGAACGCCGTGTGCCAGAGCACAAGCACCGCGATCACGCGCCCCACATGCCAGGTCGAGCCGATCGGTGCGTGCAGCGATTCCGCGGTGTTCAGGCTGTCGAAGAGGTACGGCAGGATCGGCGCCAGCGCGCCGATCACGAGGTACCCCATCGGGTGCAGCACGCGCGAGGCGCGCAGGAGCGGGCCATACGAAGCGGGAACATGGCGCGCGCGTTCGCTGTCGTCGTGCGCGGCGGGATGCGCGGGAAACCGCATCAGGCACAGCATGGCGAGGAGGTTCGTGGGCAGGAGCGCGGGAATCGCCCACTTGGTCAGCCCCATGCTCTCGAGCGGGCCCGCGGCGGCCAGCCCGACCGCGGTCGCGGCCATCCACGACGCGTTCCACCAGCCGATGGCGTTGCGCATCTCGGGGCCGTGCCGGCCCGACACGAGGTAGTGCTGCACGATCGGCCACTGCAGCGCGCCGAGCGCCGTCATCACCACCACCGCCGTCCAGAAGACCGCCATGTTCGGGATGAGGACGAGCGGCGCCAGCGCGGCCTGCACGCCGAGGATCAGCCCGAGCGCCGCGCGCGGCGACATGCGGCGCTCGAGCGCGCGCACCACGCGGCCCGCGTTCACCGCGACGGCGGTGTACAGGATGCCGTTCACGAAGGCGAGCCACAGGCTGTCGTTCTCATCGAAGCCGTACTGGCTCTTCGCGATGAAGAACACGGCGTTCCACAGGATTCCCGTGCCGAGCGAGCACAGGAAGGTCAGCATGCCGATCGGCAGCGCCCGCACGGGCTCGGATCCGCGGTGGGCGGCAGTGGCGGGGGCGGCGGCCTGCATCGGCGCGAGTGTACGGTTGGCCGTGCTACACTGCGCGCGTCAGGTCCACGTAGCTCAATTGGATAGAGCGTCGCCCTCCGAAGGCGAAGGTTGCAGGTTCGAGCCCCGCCGTGGACGTTCAGTCGCAGGCCCCGCCGCTGCCGCGCGGGGCCGCGTCGTTTGCACGCCGAATCGAGGAACCACAGTGACCGAAGGCCGTCCGCAGTGCGCTCCCATGACGATCGCGGAGTTCCAGCAGCTGATCCGCGACAAGTACTTCGCCACCGACAACGCGCGGGGTGCGCCGGGCACCTACCTGTGGTTCGTCGAGGAGGTGGGCGAGCTGGCGCACGCGATCGCGAACCGCGAGCGGGGCAAGCTCGACCGCGCCAACCTCGAGGAGGAGTTCGCCGATGTGATGGCGTGGCTCGCGACCCTCGCCAACATCTGCGGGGTCGACATGACCAAGGCCATCCACGACAAGTACATCGCCGACGGCGGCCCCGAAGGGTTCAAGGTCTGATGGCTGCGGTCGAACCAGGCGCTGCGTGCCCGTTCTGCGCGGGTGGCGCGACGGTCTACGCCGAGAGCCCGCGGTGGCTGCTGATGCGCCATGCCGATCCCGTTCCGCTCGCGGGGTGGATGATGCTGGTCGCGCGGGCGCATCGGTCGGGGCTCGACGCGATGTCGGCGGACGAGGCGGCCGAGGTCGGCGTGGCGATGTCGGCCATCGCCGCGGCGGTGCGCGAGGTCACGGGGTGCGAGCGCACCTACGCGCTCACCTTCAACGAGGCCGTGCCGCACCTCCACCTGCATGTGATTCCGCGCCACGCCGCCGATGCGTCGACCACCAGCTGGGCGCTGGCCGACCGCTATCGGGCGACCATGCGCAAGGAAGCGGCGCCTGCCCCCGCCGAAGCCGCCGAGCGCGTGGCGCGCGCGGTGGCCGACGCGGCGTTGCCCGCGCTCGCAGCGCTTGGGTTCGCGCGCGTCGGATGACGGTCGCGGCGGCGCGTTGCCTGCGGCGAGGCGATCTCCCGTATCTTCTCGATCATGGCGACCAACGGAATCCAACGCATCCACGACGCGTTCGCGCGCGCCCGCTCCGAGGGCCGCTGCGCGCTGCTGCCGTTCGTGACGGGTGGCTACCCGTCGTTCGAGGCGACCGAGCGGCTGCTTCGCGAGCTCCCCGGCGCGGGTGCGGATCTCATCGAGGTCGGGTTTCCGTTCTCCGATCCGATCGCCGATGGGCCCGTGATCGCGGAATCGATGCACGAGGCGCTGCTTGCGGGCGCCACGCCCGACGCGGTGTTCGACACCGTTGCGCGGGCGAAGCCGTCGGTGCCTGTGGTCGCGATGGTGTCGATCTCGATCGTCGGGCGCATGGGCCACGAGGCGTTCGTGCGTCGCGCGGTCGACGCGGGGTTCAGCGGGTTCATCGTTCCCGACGCCGATCCGATGGCGATCGAGGAGCTGTCGCGGATCGCAGGTGCCCACGGCGCGGGATTCTGCGCGCTCATCGCGCCCACCACCGCGCCTGCGCGTGCGCGCGCGCTGGCGGCGGCCTCCACGGGTTTCATCTATCTGCTGGCGCGCGTCGGCGTCACGGGAGAGCGCAGCGATGCGCCCGAGATCGCGTCGCGTGCGGCCGAGGTTCGTGCGCTCGCGCGTGTTCCGATCGCGGCGGGGTTTGGAATCTCGACCCGCGAGCATGTGCAGGCGGTCGGGCGACACGCCGATGGAGCCATCGTTGGCTCTGCGATCGTTCGCCAGATGGCCGATGCGGCGAAGCGCGGCGGAGATGCCGCCGCGGCCGCCATCGAGATGGTTCGGTCGCTTCGCTGACGCGTCGGGTGGCGATGGCCCCGCGCTGTGCGATTCGGCCACTCAGTAGCGGCGCAGCACGCCCGTCACGATGCCCTGGATCTCGCAGGTGTCGACGATGATCGGCGCGAACTCAGGGTTCGCGGGCTGGAGCCGGATGCGGCCATCCTTCTCGCGGTAGAAGGTCTTGAGGGTGGTCTCGCCGTTCGGAAGAAGCGCGACCACGCGTTCGCCGTTGCGCGCGGTCGAACGCTGGTCGACGAGCACATAGTCGCCGTCGAGGATTCCCTCGTCACGCATCGACATGCCGTCGACCCGCAGCGCGAAGGTGTTTCCGCTGCGCTTTCCTCCCGCCACGCTGCGCGGGCCGAAGAGATCGACGAGCGACACCGTGTCCGACTGCTCGAACTTCTGGATCGGGTAGCCCGCAGCGACCTTGCCGACCAGCGGGAACGACAGCGTCGCGACGGGCCCATCGCCTTCGTCGTGCAGTTGGCGCGCAGGCAGGTGGTCGCCGCCCTCGCCAACGCTCGCGCCGCCGTCCTCGCCGAACTCCTCGTTCGGCAGCACGAGGTCAGGCGAGGTCGACAAGGAGCGCGCTTTCCGCGCGTCCCTTGTCAGCACGCCCTTGGTGATGAGCGCCTCGACATGCTCGAACACCGTGACCTTGCTGACGCCGATGGCGTCGGCCAGCTCCTGCATGGTCGGGGAATAGCCATGCGTCCTGCGCGCATCGCGGATCAGCTGCAGCACGCGCATCTGCTTGGGCGTGAGGTTGAGCGATCGAGTCTGGATCTTCGCCATGAGAGTGTGCGTCCTGACGGTGGGGTGCGTCGTGCTGGAGGGTGTTGGCCGGCGCCGCGTGGGTGCGGGCCATTTCGGAATCGTTGGTCGAGAAGATCTCGATGGCCAGGCGCTCGAACGCGCCGAGCAGGCGGTGGATCGCGCGGGGCTTGAGAGCGCTGTCGGTTGGCGGTGTGGCCGTTCGGATCGCATCGGCGCATCGGGCCGAAAGGGCATCGCCCGCGCGAGCGAGCGACGAGCCGACGGCGTAGTAGCGGCGCACATACTCGCCGCCCGGTCCGATGGCGAGCACGGGAACCATGCTGAGGTCGTCGGCGCAATCGCATCCGAGGTCGGCGCGCGGCGACTCGGCCGCGATGGCAGAGCGGTTCTGGGTGCAGGCGATGTTCGTGATGGTGCCGTAGGGCATGCTGAGGTTGCGTTCGCTCATGGCTGGTCCGTCCTTCTCTTGATCTTTCCCCGAGTCGCTGAGCTGCCCGCGTGAGTTGCCGTGGGGTCTGATCTCGGCCGCGGTGCGCGTCGTTTCCGACGCGCTCGGCTGCTCCTGCGATTTCCTGCCCGCGTTTTCCCCCGCGAGGTAGGACGGTCTGGTCAGGCTTCCTGCACTCCGCTGGAAGCCACGCTGTCTGCGCGTTCTGTTTCGGCACCTGTTCGGTGTCCGCTCTAGATTTTGTTCGGGTGATGTTCGCCCAAACGGATTCCGCCCGCAAGGGGGTTCGGCCGGATTTCGCAACATTCGGTCGGGCTGAGGGTTGGGACGCCGAGCGAGGGTTCGGGCAACGGGCGGATCCAAGCCGGCGGGAATCGCACGGAAGGCCCCCGAGGCCTGCGCGGTAGGCTCCGCGCCATGGCTGCCCCCCAAGCTCCCGCATGCCCGTGGCCCGACGATCTGGCGGCGCTCTTCCCGCTTGACCGCTCGTACACCTTTCTGAACCACGGCAGCTTCGGCTCGGTGCCGTTCGAGGTGCTGGCGGCGCAGCAGGCGGCGCGCATGGAGATCGAGGCGAGGCCGATCGAGATGCTCGGCCGCAGGATCGGCGAGCTTCTGAAGGGCCCGCGCGAGCGGGTGGCGCAGTTCGTCGGCACCGACCCCGCGCGGCTCGGCTTCGTGGTGAACGCCACCGAGGGCATCAACGCGGTGCTGCGCTCGCTGCGATGGGAGCGCGGCGACGAGGTCGTGGTGATCGACCATGTGTACAACGCAATGCGGCAGAGCCTGCGGCGGCTTGGCGACGAGTCGGGCGTGGTGACGCGCGAGGTGCGCGTGCCGCTGCCCGTGCGGTCGGGCGCCGAGGTGCGCGACGCGGTGGTGGCCGCGTTCGGGGCGCGCACGCGCATGGTGCTGATCGACCATGTGACGAGCCCGACGGCGATCGTCGTGCCCGTGGCCGAGATCGTGCGCGAGGCGCGCGCGCGCGGGATCTTCACGCTTGTCGACGGCGCCCATGCGCCCGGGTCGATCGAGCTCGACGTCGACGCGATCGATGCCGACGCCTATACCGCGAACCTGCACAAGTGGGTGTGCGCGCCGAAGGGCTGCGCGTTCCTCAGCGTGCATGCCGGGCTCGCGGCGGAGGTGCATCCGCTCGCCACCAGCCA
>JBJTOV010000413.1:0-6277 GCA_046074745.1 Planctomycetota bacterium
CGGCGAGGGTTGAGGCAGCGAGGGTCGAGGCTGCAAGGGTCGAGGCAGCAAGGGTCGAGGCTGCACGCATGAAGTCGCGGCGCGTCGGAATGGAATCCATGCGCGCAGCGTGACGCGTTCGGGCGCTGTCCGCAAGGTGGAGCGTGGCAATCCCGCGAGATACCGCCTTCGGGCGCCCATCACGCCAGAACACGGAAGCCTCTGCGATCACGCCCTCCAGGCTCTCCACGCTCTCCACGCCCTCCACGCCCTCCACGCCCTCCACGCCCTCCACACCCTCCACGCCTTGACCAACCGCCTCGCACCTGCTGCGATGCCCGCATGGTGCAGGCTGCATTCGTCACGACCATCGCGCTCGCGTCCCTCCTCTCGAGCGCGGCGCCTCCCGCCGCGCAGCCGCTCTTCGACGCCATGCCGTACGACGCGTGGCGCGTCGTCGGCGGCGCGGCGTCCTTCGAGCTCGTTCCTCCCGCAAACGGCGGCGCGGGCCCCGTGCTCGTCGGCCGCGGCCCGATCCCGCGCAACGGATTCCTCACAAGCCCCCGCGAACTCGGCGATTTCCGCCTGAAGGTCGATGTCCGCATCGGCTCGCCCGACGACCCGAAGGGCGAGAAGATGAACTCGGGCATCCAGATCCGCTCGCGCGAGCGCGACGGGCGCATCGTGGGCCTCCAGGTCGAGGTCGATCCTTCGCCGCGCGCATGGTCGGCGGGCATCTACGACGAGGGCGGGCGGCTCTGGCTCGCGCCGCTCGATGGAAACGAGGCCGCGCGCGTAGCGTTCCGCCGCGGCGAATGGAACACCTACGAGATCGAGGCCATCGGCCCGCGCATCCGCACCACGCTGAACGGCGTGCGCGCCGCGGAGTGGTACGACGGCGCCACGGCAGGGCGACTTGCCTTCCAGGTGCACGGCGGCCCTGCGTGCGAGGTCGCGTTTCGCGCGCCCGTGCTCGAGGAACTCGGCACGCACGCATGGCAAGCGCTCGCATCGGCGGGAGCTCCCGCACGCAGCGGCGAGGCGCCGCGCTTCCGTGCGGCGCTCGACGCATCGGCGCGCGGCGTGCGAATGCGGATCGCGGGAGAAGGCCGCGTCGCGCTGCACGCAGGCGACGCGTCGATCGCCGAGGTTTCCATCGCAGCACCCATCGCGCCTGCGCCTTCATCGAAGGATGCGAAGCCCGCGACCGACGACGCCCGCCTCGTCGAGTTCGTGTGGATCGACGGCGCCGGCGCGGCGCTTCTCGATGGCCGCAAGGTCGCCGATCTCCGATGCGCGTCCGCGCCGACCGCGGTGCGCGTCGACGGCGCCGCATGCCGCGTCACCGACGCAGAGCAGCTCGCGCAGTCGCCTCGTTGACGGTGGACGGGCGGTGGATCGTTCGCGCGCGCCGTTCACGCGAGCGGCTTCGCGACGCCCGCGCCGATGAAATCATGGGAAGTACGGCTGCTTCGGGCGAACGCCTGCGATCGTCGGCGATGATCGCACCGGGCGCGCGTCGCGCCCGCGTTCGACGGGAGGTCACATGGTCATGGGAACGGAAACAGGTCCGCGCCACGGCGCGGCGGCGACATGCTTTGCGAACGACGCGGGTCACGCGCGCCGCGCGCGTCTCGAGCAGGTGGCGGGGCTCGCCCGCGCGTACAGGTCGTGGTCGGCAGGCGAACTGGCCGCGCATCTCGGCCGAACTTCGAGCAAACTGCTTCCCGCAAGCGGCAACCCGAAGCTCGATCTGGTGGCGCGGCTCGCCGAAGCGCTCGACTGGGAGGTGGGCGAGGTCGCCGAGATCCTCTGGTTCGCCGCGCAATCGCAACCCGATCCGCGCTACGAAGGCCTTGGCATGGCCGAGCTCGACGAACTCGCGCAGCGCGCGCACCGGACCGGCGACTTCGCCGCGATGGAGTCGGTGGGCCTCGCCATGCGCGCGATCGCGGCCACGGGCGCCGACCGTGCGATCGCGGCCAACCGGCTCGCAGGCGCCTACGACGGCCTCGGGCGCTACCCGCGCGTGCTCGCATGCGTGCGCGAGGGCCTGGCCGAGCAGCGCGCGGCGGCCGAGGTGCGCACCATGCTCACCGTGAACCTGGCCAACGCGCACGCCACGCTTTGGAACCTTCGCGAGGCGGAGTCGATCGCCACGACCATGATCGACGAACTGCGCGAGCCCGCGCGCCGCGGCACGAGGATCGGCGCCGTGGCGTGGGCCTATGCGCACGCGGTGCGCGGCCATGCGCTGCGCCGCGCGCTCTCGCAGCCATGCGGCGTGGCGGAGCTGCGCCTGGCCGCGGTGCGCGCCGAAGGCGATCTGCTCGAGGCCGAGCGCCTGTTTCTCGCGCTTTGGGAGCGGTATGGCGATGGCCTCTACCGCGGCCTTGCCAACACGGCGCTCGGCGGCGCGGTCGAGGCGGGCGTTGCGGCGGGGCGGCTCGAGCCGCTCGAGGCGGTCGCGTCGATCGTCGAGCGCCTCGACGCGGTGGTCGACCCGGCCCAATCGCCGGCGGAACTTGCGGAAAGCTGGGGCTGGTGGAGCGTGTTCGGCGCGAACATCGCCTTCCGCGCGGGCGACACCCGCGCAGGCGCGCAGCGCGAGCGGCCCGATTTCGAGCGCGCCATCGCGATCTGCACCAACAAGGCCATCGAGATCGCAGACCACCTCGAGCACTGGCCCATGCGCGAGCGGGCGCTCTCGCTCGAGTGGTCGCGCCGCACGCAGGCCGCGCGCGATGCAGGCCTTCCGCCCGAACCATGGACGCTCGACGACGACGATGTGCGCGTGCTCGTCGGCACGATGGGCCGCTTCCCGCTGTTCCGCCCGACGGGCTGGGCGATCCTCGGCGCGTCCGCGACCCCGTAGCGGAGGCGCGCGTCGCCGCAGCGGGTGGCCATCGGCTACCTTGGCCGCACGGCCACCCACACGCCCAACCCCGCCATTTCCCGCCGCGCGCGCCCCGCCGCGCGCTGGGCGATCGCCGTGGGCGTGGCGGGCTTCGGACTGAAGCTCGCGGGCTGGCTGCTCACCGACTCGGACGCGGTGTTCTCCGACGCGCTCGAGTCGATCGTGAACATCGTGGCGTCGTTGGGCGCGTACTTCGCGATCCGCTACGCCGACCAGCCGCCCGACGAGGAGCACCCGTACGGCCATGGTCCGATCGAGTTCGTGAGCGCGCTGTTCGAGGGCGTGCTGATCGCGGTGGCGGGCGCGGTGATCCTGACGCAGTGCGCGCAGACCTTCTACCGCGGCCGTGCACCGATCGAGTCGATCGACATCGGCCTCGTGCTTGTCCTCGCGAGCGCCGTGCTGAACGGCATCGCGGGCGTGGCGCTGCTGCGCGTTGGCCGCGCGACCGGTTCGGAGGCGCTGATCGGCGACGGCAAGCACCTGCTGAGCGACCTGTGGACGACCGCCGCCGTGGTCGCGGGCCTTGTCGCGGTGCGGATCACCGGCGAGGCGTGGATCGACACCGCGGTCGCGACGGCGGTGGGCGTGCTCCTGATGGCCGTGGGCGTGCGCGTCGGGCTGCGCGGCCTCTCGGCGATCCTCGGCCGGCAGGACGAGGCCGACCACCGCGCGATCACGGCGATCCTCGAGGAACACCGCACCTCGCGCGAGCCGCGCATCTGTTCGTACGCCTCGGTCCGCCACCGCCATCAGGGCCGCGTGCACTTCATCGACATGCACCTGCGGCTGCCGCGCGGCATGACCGTGGCCGAGTCGCACGATGTGGCGAGCGCGATCGAGCACGAGGTGCTCGAAGCCGTGGGCGACGGCACCGCGACGGCGCACATCGAGCCGTGCGGCGACCGTTCGTGCCCGCGCTGCACGGGAGCGGCGCGATGAGCGCGCGGCCCGCGCCGCGCCACGCGCGGGCGTGGATCCGCTTCGCCGCGCTGCTCGCAGCCTTCCTTCCCTGCGTCCCCGCGCTCGCGCAGCCCGCGCCGCCGCTCCGCTGGGGCGCCGATCCCTCGGGCGGCGCGCCGTTCGCGTTCTTCGACCCCGCCGATCCGTCGCGCGTGATCGGCTTCGAGGTCGACATCATGGAGGAGGTTGCGCGCCGGCTCGGGCGGCCGCTCGAGCCGTACCGGGCCGACTGGCTCGCGCTCTTCGACGCGCTCGAGGCGGGCCGCTGCGATGTCCTGATGAACGGCTTCGAGGTCACCGAGGAGCGCGCCGAAGTCGCGCGCTTCAGCGTGCCGTACTTCGCGTTCGGGCAGCAGATCGTGGTGCGCGCGGGCGATGCGGGGCAGGTGCGTTCGCTCGCCGATCTCGCGGGCCGCCGCATCGCCGTGCTGAACGGCTCCGCCTCGGTCGATGTGCTGCGCGAGGCCGGGTTTCCCGACGCCGCGATCCTGCAGTACGACGACAGCCTGGCGCCCTACACCGAGGTCGCCCTTGGCCGCGCCGATGCGGCGCTGGCCGAGTCGATCATCGCCGCGTACTACGCCGCGGGCGACGCGCGGCTTGCGCTGGTCGAAGGCACCTTCGCGCCCGGCACCTACGCGGCGGTCACCCGCAAGGAGGACGCCGAGCTCGGCGCCGCCATCGACCGCGCGCTGCGTGGAATGCAGACCGACGGCACGCTCGGCGAGATCCTGCAGCGGTGGGGGCTCTGGGACGATTCGCAGCAGCCCCTCGGCACCGCGCGCGGTCGTACGCAGGACATGCGCCCCGACGCGCGCGGCGCGCGCGACCTGTCGCTCGACGCCGCGGCGATCGCGCCCGCCGTCCTGAAGGGCGCGGGCGTCACCGTCCTGCTCACCGTGGTGGCGATGCCGATCGCGACCGTCGCGGGGCTCTTCCTCGCGGTCGGGCGGCTTTCGCCGCGCGCGTGGCTGCGCCGCGCGTCCATCGCGTACATCGCGGTCGTGCGCGGCACGCCGCTCCTCGTGCAGGTGTTCCTCGCGTACTTCTCGCTGCCGCCGCTCGGGCAGTGGCTGTACGCGCATGCGCCCGCCGCGGTGCAGGGCGTGCTCGACCTCGCGGGCGGCGAAGGGTTCCTCGCGCTTCCGCCGCTTCTTGTGGGCGCCATGTGCCTGTCCGCCAACTACGCGGCGTACGAGGCCGAGGTGCACCGCGCGGGCATCGAGGCGGTGCCGAAGGTGCAGTGGGACGCAGCGCGCGCGCTCGGGCTTTCGCGCGGGCAGACGCTCCGCCATGTCGTGGTGCCGCAGGGCGTGCGCATCGCCATGCCCGCGATCGTGAACGACCTGAACAGCCTGATCAAGGACAGCTGCCTCGTGAGCGTGATCGGAGTCACCGACCTGCTGAGCGTCTGCCTAGGGATCGGCAAGGCGCGCTTCACCGTGCCCGAGATGCTCGTGATCGCCGCCACCGTGTATCTCGCGCTCTCGATCGCGGGCGACCTCCTCGGCAACCGGCTCGAGCGCAGGCTTCGCGCGCGTGGATTCGCGATCGCGCCCGCGCGCGCGAAGGGAGCGCATCCATGAACGCGGCTCCGCGCACGGCCGCCGAGCCGCCCGTGCAGGCGCGCGGGCTCCGCGTGCGACGCGGCGCGCGCGAGGTGCTGCGTGGCGTCGATCTCGCGGTTTCGGCGGGCGAGCGGGTGGTGGTGCTCGGCGCAAACGGCTCGGGAAAGTCGACGCTGCTGCGCGTTCTTGCGGGGCTCGATGCGGCCGACGCGGGCGAGGTCCATGCACGCGGCGCGGGGCTCGTCCTCCAGCAGGGCGGGCTCTTCCCGCATCTGAGCGCCCTCGGCAATTTGGCGCTCGCGCTGCGCGTGCGCCGCGAGCCGCGCGCCGAGGCGATCGCGCGCGAGGCGCTTGCGGGCGTCGGCATCGCGCGCCACGACGCGATGCCCCACGAACTGTCGGGCGGCGAGCAGCAGCGGGTGGCGATCGCACGCGCTCTCGCGCTGTCGCCGCGCGTTCTGCTTCTCGACGAGCCGACGAGCGCGCTCGACCCCGACGCGACGCGCGAGGTCGAGCGCACGCTGCGCGCGCTTTCCGATCGCGGCATCGCGTCGCTCGTGGTCACGCACGACCTGCCGTTCGCGGCTGCGGTCGCCACGCGCACGCTACGGCTGCACGACGGGCTGCTCGCCGCGCAGTAGCACGGCCGCGGCGACCGCCGCCATCTCGACGCGCAACACGCAGGGGCCGAGCGACACCGTCTCCGCACCGAATCCGCGCAGCGCGGCGATCTCGCCATCCTCGAAGCCGCCCTCGGGCCCGATGAACACTGTGCGCGGCGCGAACTCGGGCAGCCGCGCGCTCCACGCACGGATCGCGCAGCCTGCATCCGTGTGCGCAACCGCGAGCG
>JBJTOV010000414.1:0-3871 GCA_046074745.1 Planctomycetota bacterium
CGCGATGTCCGAACTCGGCCTCGGCGACGGCGTGGCCCCGCAGGTGGCGCCGCACGAGCAGGCGTGGATCGCGGACGCCGACCGCGCGCGCGTGCGCGAGGCGTGGGAGGAGCACCTGTCGGGCGCAGTGGGCCGCTACGAATGCACCTACCGCGTCGAGGGGATCGACGGCCGCACGCGCTGGTTCCGCGACCGCGGCCGGGCGGTCGAGTTCGATCTCGGCCGTCCGATCCGCATCGTCGGCTCGACCACCGAGGTCACCGAGCAGCGCGAGGCCGAGGAGCGTCTGCGCAACGCGCAGCGCATCGAGCTGCTGGGCCTGCTCGCGGGCGGCTTCGCGCACGATCTCAACAACCTGCTGGCCGCGATCCGCGGACAGGCCGCCCTGGCGGCGACCGAGCCCGGGGTCGCGCCCGCGGAGCTCGAGTCGCTCGAGGCCATCCAGCTCGCGACCACGAAGGCGAAGATCCTCGCGTCGAACATGATGTCGCTCGGCAAGCCGCGAGCCGAGGAGATCCGCCGCTTCCCCGCGCGCCCCGCGGTCGAGGAGGCGCTGCAGCTCGTGCGGCCTGGCCTCTCCCGCTCGATCATGGTCGCCGCCGATCTCTCGGCGGCCGACGGGCTCGAGATCGAGATGGATCCAAGCGCGTTCCAGCAGGCCGTGCTCAACCTGATGATCAACGCGCGCGACGCCATGCCGCAGGGGGGCACGCTGCGCATCGACGCCGCGCGGCGCGTGACGGCGCGCGGAGGAGTCGAGCTCCTGCTCGGAATCGAGGACACGGGCGTCGGCATGACGGCCGAGGTGCGGCGGCGGCTGTTCGAGCCGTTCTTCACCACGAAGCCGAAGGGCGTGGGCACGGGCCTCGGCCTGGCGGTGGTCCATCAGGCGATCGTGGGCGGAAAGGGATCCATCGAGATCGACAGCGAGCCGGGCCGCGGGACGCGGCTGACCGTCGTCCTGCCTGCGTACGAATCGGCGGGCGGCGATGCGCTCGATTCCGAGTCGACCGCGGCGCTCGACATCGTGCTTGGCGAGGAGCACGGAATGCTGCGCCCCATGCTGGCCGAGGCGCTCCGCGCGTGCGGGCACTCGGTGCACGACGCGTCCGATGGCGCGATGGCGCTGCGGCTGGCCTCGGAGCGTGCGACGCCGCCGGGCCTCCTCGTCCTCGATGTCCATCTTCCGCAGGTCGATGGCTTCCGCATTCACGCGCGCGCCGAGGAGCGTTTCGGACGCCGCGTTCCCGTGGTGTTCACCTCGGCCGACCGCGCCGTGGTGCTGCCCGCGGGCGCCGCTGGGCATGTCGCGCTGCTCGTGAAGCCGTTCGAGGTGCACGAACTGCTGGCGGCCGTCGCGCGGGTCGTGCGCGCGGCGCATGGCGTCGGCTGACGCGACTCGCGCAGGCGTGCGTTTCCGAAGGGCGTGTGGTTTCGCGGCGTTGATGCGGCGTTTCTGAGGCGCCACCTCGCCACGGCCGCTCCGATGGGTCGGTCGGCGATCCTTCGTTTTTTTGGAGGCAAGGCCTTGCGACCCCGCCGATCTCGGTATACTAACAGATACCGAACAGGCTGTGCGCCTGTCCGCCGCGAATGGCTCGCCAACCAGGGGAAACGCAGTTCTTGTGCGCGCGAAGCGTGCACGGGGTTGTAGGCAGCCGCGTGGGCGGGCAGTTGATGCCCCGTCGTTCTGCAAGTGCGGGTCAATCAGCAGACGCATGTCGTCCAGCGGGAGCTGGCGGTGTCTGGCTGGGCAGAAGCGGGGGGATTGTGCAAGACGCAGTGAAAGGCATCACGCGATGGGGCGCGTGCGAGCAGAAAGGTGATGGCATTGAGAAAGATGATCGAACCGTCCGTTCGGCGTGTCCGCGAGCTTCATGACGCTGATGAAAGTCATGAAGCCCATCGAGGGCATGAGCGTTCCATGCAAGGCGTGTCCGCGGCAATGCACGCTGGATCCATGAAGAGAATGGTGGGCAGCGGCGTAAATGATGTGGATGGCGATATCGATGGCGATATCGATGGTGATATCGATGGTGATATCGATGGTGATATCGATGTTGAGTGCCGCGTTGTGGCGTTGCATTGTGGACCTGATGCCGAGAGGTCCGGCAATGTCGGCGACCTGCCGAGGCAATCTGCGATGACGAGATGTGGGGGAGCGTTCGAAACGGAGCGTCGGTCGGCCTGTCGTCATCGGCTTGCAAGAGCGCGTGCGGTGCTCGACTGCGCGGTGACCCCGCGCGACGCATCGGCAGGCGGGGTTGATCTCCCTGAGAAGCCCAATCAGATCGGTGAGGGCGATGAGCGGGTTGCGGCTGCGTTCCCCGCGTCGTCTTCAGATGCGGTAAGTGCGGAAGGCCCTCGGCCGTTCCCAGAGCCGCCATGCGAATCCGAAGTGGCTTTCCATCCTGACGAGCCAGATGATCAAACGCACGCGACGCGACATGCGAGCTCGCATGCGCGGTGGTTTCCGCGCGGTATGCGGTGCATTCAGGCGGTGCAGGGCATTCAGGAAATTCACGGCACGAAGGCGACGGCGTCGCCGCGCCCCACCCGAGCGCAGCGACGCCATGCGGTGACCGTGAGGATCCGCGACACGCTCGAGCAGCTGGACCGTTCGCAGTGCGCATCGCTGGCATCCGCGCCAGCGGTATCGCGGGAATCCGAATGGCCGCGCAGCCGTGCAAGGCGATGCATCGCCACGGGCCAGCCCGAGCTCGATACGGCGCTCGGTGGCGGGTTGCTGCGTGGGGCGCTGCATGAGTTCGTCGGTCTCCGCAGCCCAGAAGCCGGCCTTTCGGCTCGCTCTTCGTGCGGGTCTGCGTCCGCCCGCATGCGCGGGTTCGGCTGGATGCCACCCATGGCGTGCTTGCTGTCCATGGCGTCGGCAGCCCTCGAGGCTTTCATCGCGAACGAACAGGACCACGGTGCGATCGCCACCGTCGCTTGGATCGGCGGCAAGGTGCATCCATCGATGGAGTGCATGATGGCCGTGCCGCACATCGATTCGCAGGGATCCCTGGCGGCGTCCTCTCGTCGCGCGCTTGGCAGCGGGTCTGTCGATCGTGACGGCATGAGTCGCGATGCTGTTGATCCAAACGCTTGTGATGTTGCTGCTGGGGATATTGCTGGGGAGGTTGCTGGAGATGTTGCTGCTCGAGATGTCGACGCTCGGGATGTCGACGCTCGGGATGCGTCTTGCTGCTCCCTGCCGCTGCAGCGGGGGCGGATGCTTCTGGAGCGTTCGGTGTTCATCTATGATCAGGATGGCGGAGGAGCGTCCAGCCATCCTTCAGCGCGGGGGCGTGGGCGCGCTTCGGCATCGCGACGCAGCAGCCGAGGCCTTTCCGCAGCCTCGCTGCGCGCCTGGTGCGCCGAGCAGGCCATCCTGGTCGGTGGCGTCGACATCATCGTGCTCGATGCCAACGGCCTGGATGCCAACGAGTGGCGTCGATTGCAATTGGCGGCGTCGTCCTCGCCGCGCGCGCCGATCGTGTTGGCCGCAACGGCGCCTTGCGATGGAGAGCGCTGGGATTCAGGGCGATTTCATCCGACGGCTACGCGCTGGTCCGTGGAGCCGACGATTCCGCTGCAGTGGCCTCGCGCCGGCGTAGGCTCGGCAGCGGCGAATGTCTGCGGGCATACGGCGCATGCCGCCATCGATCAAGGGATTGGCTGGCAGAGCACGAAGCCGTTCGCGGTGTCCGAGCACCATCTTGACCGCGTGACGATTACGGCTACGCAGAAGTTCAACGCACTACATCCAATAATCAGGGTTAACGCGACTGAGCTTTTCGTATATAGGCTCCGAAATATGAAGGACCTCGAGACTTTTATAGACGAGGTTTCAGCCGTAGTAGATAAGAAG
>JBJTOV010000415.1:0-12638 GCA_046074745.1 Planctomycetota bacterium
CCGAGACCCACGGCCGCCTCGACATCCTGGTCCACAACGCGGGCATCACCCGCGACACCCTGCTCCTGCGCATGACCGACGAGCAGTGGGACGAGGTGCTGACCGTCAACCTGCGGTCGATCTTCGTGCCTGCCGCGCCGCGATCCGCCCGATGATGCGCGGCAAGTTCGGCCGCATCGTGAACATCGGCAGCGTGTCGGGCCTGACGGGGAACGCGGGGCAGGCCAACTATTCGGCCGCCAAGTCGGCGCTGGTCGGCTTCTCGAAGACGATCGCCAAGGAGATGGGCGCGAAGGGCATCACCGCCAATGTGATCGCTCCCGGCTTCATCGAGACCGACATGACCGATGTCCTCGGCGACGCGGTCAAGACCGCCGTCCTGCCCAACATTCCCGTGAAGCGCTTCGGCAAGCCCGAGGAGATCGCCGCTGCGGTCGCATATGCGACGAGCGACGAGGCGGGCTACCTGACCGCGCAGGTGATCGCGGTCGACGGCGGCCTGGCCAGCTGACGCGGGGGCGGCGCTTCAGGGACCTGTCCCGTAATGACCCTGCCCGCAGCGCGCGCCGCCAACCCCCGACTCCGACCGTTTTCGCTATATTCCGCCGCCCCGACGGACGCCTGTCCAGGACCGTCGGCGCCCCGAGGAACGGCACCTGCCGCCCGACGGGCATCCGCCCTTCAAAGGAGTAGACCGTGACCGACGCCGAGATCGAGAAGAAGGTCATCGAGATCGTTGCCCAGCACACCGACACGGAGCCTGAGGCGATCACTCGGGAGACGAGCTTCACGAACGACCTGAACGCCGACAGCCTCGACATCGTCGAGCTGCTGATGGAGTTCGAGAACCAGTTCGGCACCAAGATCCCCGACGAGCAGGCCGAGAAGATCCACACGGTCGGCCAGGCGATCGACTTCATCAAGGCGAACCGTCAGGGCTGATGCCAAGCCTTGGGACGGGCCTGCACGGGCCCGCCCGGGGCCGCGCTCGGTGTGGCTTTGCCGCGCCGCGACCGAAGCCACGCCGTGGAGCACACACTTGTCTGAGCAGCTGTCGGAATCCGAGATCGAGGCGAAGGTCATCGAGGCCATCGCGGACCAACTTGGCGTGGCCAAGGCCGAGGTCACGCGCTCGAGCGAGTTCGACCAGATCTGCGACAGCCTCGACAAGGCCGAGCTCATGATGGAGTTCGAGGACCTGTTCGAGATCTCGATCAGCGACGACGCGGCCAGCCGGCTGAAGACCGTCGCCGATGCCATCGACTTCGTTTCCCGCGCCCTGAAGGGCGGCTGAGCGCCCGAAAGGACGATCCATGAGGACCATCCAGCTGCGCCGAGTCGTCGTCACTGGGATGGGCGCCGTGTCGAACATCGGCACGACCGCCATGAAGACCTGGGAGGCGATGAAGGAAGGCCGCTCGGGCATCACGCCGCTGCGCACCTTCCCGCAGAACGAGGAGTGGACCGTCCGTTTCGCGGGCGAGATCCACGACTTCGACCCCTCGTCGGTGGTGGATGGCCGCGAGCAGAAGCGCATCGACCGCGTGGCGCTGATGTCGATGGTGGCCTCGGACGAGGCCGTGCGCGACTCGGGCTTCGACATCCGAAACGCAGGCGACCCCTACCGCCACGGAACGATCATCGGATCGGGCATCGGTGGCGTGCTCACGATGGAGGAGGGGCACAAGAAGCTCCTCGAGACGGGCCCCCGCCGCGTCAGTCCGTTCGTGGTGCCGCGCCTGATGGTGAACGCGGCGCCCGGCAATGTCTCGATCCAGTTCAACCTGAAGGGAACGAGCACCGCCGTCGCCTCGGCCTGCGCCTCGAGCGGCCACGCCATCGGCATCGCCATGCAGACGATCCAGCGCGGCGACTGCGATGTCATGATCGCGGGCGGCTCGGAGGCGGCGATCACCCCGCTCACCCTGTCGGCCTTCGCCTCGATGAAGGCGCTGTCGACCCGCAACGACGCCCCCACCAAGGCCTCGCGCCCCTTCGACAGGGACCGCGACGGATTCGTGCTCTCCGAGGGCGCGGCCGTGCTCGTCCTCGAGGAGCTCGAGCACGCGCGCAAGCGCGGCGCCCGCATCTACTGCGAGCTGGTCGGCTTCGGCGCCACGGGCGACGCCCACCACATCGCCGCACCCGACGAGCAGGGCTCGGGCGCGTTCAAGGCCATGGAGTTCGCGCTGCGCGACGCGGGCGTGAACAAGGACGAGGTCGGCTACATCAACGCCCATGGAACCTCGACGCCGCAGGGCGACAAGGCCGAGGTCAACGCGGTGAAGCGCCTGTTCGGCGAGCACTCGTACCGCCTGGCCATGAGCTCGACCAAGTCGATGACCGGCCATGCGCTGGGCGCGGCGGGCGGCATCGAGTCGGTGGCCGCCATCATGGCGATCCACGAGGGCGTGCTCGCCCCGACGATCAACCTCGACAACCCCGACGAGGGCTTCGACCTGAACTTCGTGCCCAATGTGGCGCAGCAGCGCAAGGTCGATGTCACGCTGAACAACACCTTCGGCTTCGGCGGCCACAATGTCAGCCTGGTGTTCAAGCGGCTGTCGTGAACCGGGGCCGCGCGTGCGGGGGCTCGTGAGGGCATCCTGACCGCATCGTGACAGCCCTCCGGCAGCCTTGCAGCGGCCTCGCGCCGCGCGAAAAACCACCCGTTTCGGGCAAAGACCTCCGCCCCTCGGCGGCTTTTCACCGTGTCGCGGGAAACCCCGCCGACGGCGCCATCCCCGCCAAAGGCACCCCCCGCCCTTGGTCGATAGGAAGCCCATGCCGAGTGACCTGACCCGCATTCTCCGCCTCGAGGTTCCGCTGATCGTGCAGATCGCGGAGAGGCGCATGTCGCTGTCCGAGGTGACGGCGCTGACCCACGGCTCGATCATCGAACTGCCCAAGCAGATCGACGAGGAGCTCGATGTGCTGGTCAACTCGACCCCCGTCGGTTCGGGCCGCGCCGTCAAGGTCGGCGAGAACTTCGGCGTGCGCCTGACCAAGGTCGGCGCGGTCGGCGAGCGCGTCGCCGCGCTCGGCGCGCGCTGATCGCTCGCGGCAACACCCCGTCCATCACGCGTAGACTCCGCCTCTCGCGCGCCGCCACCGCGGCCGCTTCGCCCGCAAGAAAGGTTCCGGTCGCATGCCACGCAACATCCCGGTCGGCAACGGCGAGATGCTCGTCGCGTTCGACGACCAGTACCGCATGCGCGACCTCTACTGGCCGCATGTCGGCCAGCCGAACCACACCTGCGGGCACCTGCAGCGGTTCGGCGTGTGGGTGGACGGCCAGTTCGCGTGGATCGATTCGCCGGGCTGGACGCGCGACCTGCGCTACAAGCCCGACACCATGGTGACCGAGGTGCGCCTGCGCCACGAGCGCCTCGGCGTCGAGATCGTGTGCAACGACGCGGTCGACTACTGGAGCCCCGTCTACTTCCGCCGCGTGGTGGTGACCGATGTGCTCGGCAAGCCGCGCGATGTGCGCGTCTTCTTCCACCACGACATCAGCGTGAACGAGTCGCCCGTGGGCGACACGGTGATGTTCGACCCGCAGTCGTCGGGGCTGGTCCACTACAAGGACAATGTGTACTTCCTGCTGAACGGCTGCTCGTCGGGCCGCTTCGGCGTCGACTACTGGGCGACGGGCGCGAAGCGCATCGGCGACGCAGAGGGCACCTGGCGCGACGCCGAGGACGGCCTGCTCTCGCGGCATTCGATCGCGCAGGGCTCGGTCGACTCGACCATCGGCTTCGCGATCGCGCTGTCGCCGTGGGGCTCGGGCAGCCTGCACTGCTGGATGGCCGCGGGACGCACGCACGAGGCGGTGCTTGGCCTGAACGAGAAGGTGCGCGCCAAGACGCCGCAGCGCATGATGGACCGCACCGAGGCGTACTGGCGGCTCTGGGCGCTGAAGGAGCCGACCGACCTGTCGCCGCTGCCCGAGCGCGTGCGCGACCTCTATGTGCGCAGCCAGATCATCTGCCGCACGCAGATCGACAACAACGGCGCGATCATCGCGGCCAACGACTACGACATCACCCACTTCGCGGGCGACACCTACTCGTACATGTGGCCGCGCGACGGCGCGCTCGTGTCGCACGCGCTCGTTCTCGCGGGCCACGGCGAGCTGTCGCGCAACTTCTTCCGCTTCTGCGAGCGGGTGATCTCGAAGGAAGGCTACTTCCTGCACAAGTACAACCCGTCGGGAACGCTGGCCTCGAGCTGGCACCCGTCGGTGCTCGACGGGCAGCGCGTGCTGCCGATCCAGCAGGACGAGACGGCGCTCGTGATCTGGGCGCTTCGCCGGCACTTCCAGGTGTTCCGCGATGTCGAGTTCATCAAGACCACCTACAACACGCTGGTGGTCGAGCCCGCCAACTGGCTGCTGCGCTACCGCGACCACAACGGGCTGCCGCAGCCGTCGTGGGACCTCTGGGAGGAGCGCCGCGGGATCCACCTGTTCACGGTGGCGTCGACGATCGGCGCGCTGAAGGCCGCCGCCAGCTTCGCGCAGGACATGGGCGCGTTCGACCGCGCCGCCGAGTTCAACGAAGGCGCCGAGCGCATGCGCGGCGCGATGATCCGCCACATGTGGGAGCCCGAGCGCGGCCGCTTCGCGCGCATGGCGACGCCGCTTCCCGACGGAACCTACCGCCTCGACATGACGCTCGACTCGAGCGCGTTCGCGCTGTTCGCCTTCGGCGCGATGAGCTCGAGCGACCCGAAGGTGGTGGCGCAGATGGAGGCGCTGCGCGAGCGTCTGTGGGTGAAGACCCACATCGGCGGCATGGCGCGCTACGAGAACGACTACTACCACCGCGTCGAGCACACGAACCTGGCCGATGTGCCGGGCAACCCGTGGGTGATCTCGTCGCTGTGGGTGGCGCAGTGGCTGGTCGACAAGGCGGAATCGCTCGAGGAGCTCGAGCAGGCGCTCCCCTATCTGCACTGGACGGCCGACCGGGCGCTCCCGTCGGGCGTGCTGGCCGAGCAGTTCGACCCCTACTCGGGTGCTCCGATATCCGTAAGCCCGCTGACCTGGTCGCACGCGACGGTGATGATCGTGGTGACCAAGTACCTGCTGAAGCACGCGCAGCTCACTGGCCGGCCCTCGGGCAGCCTGGCCGAGCGGGCGGCGCCAAAATCGCGATGATGCGCGCGCAAGAGGCCGAATCCACCTGACGCGGCCGCCGAACTGCGCCCGCCGTGCATACCCCCGTCCGTCCCATGCTTCCCCTCGACAGGCAGTTCGCTGAATCGATCGATGGCGTGTCGCGCGCCCTGGCCGAGTGGTCGCTGTCGCTCCTGTACGAGCGCCGCGCCGATTTCGACGCGCGCTACGGCCCCGAGGGCCGCGACCTCTGGAAGGGCGAGTTCGTGAACCGCCTGCAGTACCTCGCCGAAGCGGTCGCCGCCGACCGGCCCACGCTGTTCGTGCACTCGGTCGAGTGGGCGCGCGCCGCGTTCGCCGCGCGCGACCTCGACGAGCGCGACCTGATCGACAGCCTCGAGGCGCTCGACGAGACGCTGAAGGCCGAGCTGCCCGCGCAGGTCTCGGCCCGCGCGTGCCGCATCGTGTCCGCGGGGCTCGCGGCGCTGCGCAAGCCGGTCGCGAGCGCGGTCGACGCCGCGGCGCCGTCGGTCCTCGACCACGAGGGCGTCGACGGCACGCGTGCGCGCCTCTACCTGATGCACCTGCTCGAGCGGCACCAGTCGAAGGCCGTCGATGTCCTGCTCGAGGCCGTGCGCTCGGGGAAGACCGTGGCGCAGGTCTACGAGACGGTGATCGGCCCCGCGCTCAGCGAGGTCGGGCGCCTCTGGCACCTGAAGGAAGCGACGGTCGCCGACGAACACTATGTGACCGCGGCCACGCAGTCGGCGATGGCCGTCCTGCGCATGAAGCTGCCGCGCGCCGAACCGAACGGCTCGCGCGTGCTCGCGGCAAGCGTGGGCGGCGACCTCCACGACATCGGCATCCGCATGGTGGCCGACCTCCTTGAAAGCGAGGGCTTCGAGGTCGAGTGCCTTGGTGCGAACATGCCCACGCTCGACCTGATCGACCGCCTGCGCGAAACCGCCGCGGCGGGCGGCTTCGACCTGATCGCCCTGTCGGCGAGCACGGGGCTGACCGTGCGCGCGATGACCGACGCGGTGGCCGCGATCCGCGCCGAGAGCGGCCCCGACGGACCGCCCATCATGGTGGGCGGCGGCGCGTTCTGCTCCATTCCCGACCTCTGGCAGGTGGTGGGCGCCGACGGCTGCGCCTGCTCGGCCACCGAGGCGGTGAAAGTCGCGAAGCGGCTGGTGGGGTGACTTTCAATCGGCGGTCCGATCGGTGATGATGGTGGCTCAGGACATTCGTCCGGAGGAAACACCATGAAGATCGGAAGCCTTCTGCTCGCCATCGCGCTTGGAGCCGCCGCAGGCATCGCATCGGCCCAAGGAGCCGCCCCGCCGCCCGCTGGCGGAAGCGCGACAGGTGCGACCCAAGCGCAAGGTGCAATTGCGCTCTCCGCGGGCGCCGAGACGGTCGCAGCGGCGATCCGAAGCGCGCCCACCGATGTTCCGCTCGCGATCCTGATCGACCGCCAGGCGCTCGGCGCCGACGAGACGCAACGGATTCTCTACGCGCTGGCCGACCGCCGTTCGTCGGGCGGACAGTGCTTCGCCGTCGGATCTGAAGCGCGCGGCGGCGCGGCGATCGTCGCGTTGGCATGCGATGGCTTCGCAGCGCACGGAACCGGATCGATCGAAGGCGCAGGCTCCAGCTGGTGCGTGAGTGCCGCCCAGCGCGAGGACATCTCCGAGGACTTCACGCAACTCTCGCGGCTCGATCCGACGCTTGCGAACAGGCTCGTGCAGGTGCGTGGCACCCTGAGCTGGTCGCCGGACGCGGGATTCGTCGCGGACAACTCGGGCTCGCGACGCGTTGCAGGTCCGGGTGCCGCGTTGTCGACGACCGCCGCCGACCTCCGTTCGATGGGTGTCTCGATCCCGCAGCACGCGACCGCCGCGGAGGCTCTCCAGGCGATCGCGTCGGGCGCCCTCGCGGCCCGCCTCGGGCCGCCCGATGGCGCCCTTGCGCGCGGCAAGTCGAAGGAACGAACCGCACAACGGCCCGGCGGAACTCTCGGCGGCGCGGGCGCGGGCGGCGAGACCGCGTTCCCTCAGGATGGCGCCGCCAAGCCGCCGGCCGATGCGTCCAGAGGATCGCCCATCGCGCCCGACGCCGCGACGCGAACCAAGCCCGAGGCGCCTGCCGGGCCGAATCCGAAGCTGGCCCCGAAGGTCGCGGAGTACGCCACCGAACTTGCGACGCTGAGGCGGCTCGCGGCGGAATTCAACGAGTACTACATCGGAACCAAGGGCGTCTGGACCACCCAGCACAAGGGTGTGAAGGAAGTCTGGGACGCGAAGGCGGACAACACGCGCCATGCCGACACCAAGCTGACCTCGGAGAGGCTCCAGCGCGATATGAAGGAGGCGATCCGCAAGCTCGAGTCGGCTGCCAAGTCGGTCGCGCGCATCGCGGCGAACCCCGAGGACCCCGAGGTCAAGCGCATGAAGGACAACGAGGAGATCCTCGACGGCTTCCGCGACGCGCTCGATCGGAACAAGACCTCGAGCTACGACCAGTTCTACCCGCTGCTGAAGCGGCTCAAGTGAGTAGCGCGCCAAGCGCGAACCGAGCTTCCGCCGCCCCACGCCTCGAGCCGGCCTTCCGACGGACGGCGCTCAGGGCTTGCGCTTTCCGAAGAACCGCGACCATCTGCCCTGCGGCTGTTCAGGATGCGCGGCGGACGATGCCCCGGGCGGAGGCGGAGGAGGCGGAGCTTCGTGCGCCGCCTGGAGATACTGCTGCACGCGCTCGACGAGGTCCTGCGGCGGCGGGATTCGGGTGGCCTTGATCTGATCCACCAGCGCGTAGATGCTCTCGACGGGCGCGCCTGCATCGATCGCCTCGTGAAGCGCCTGCACGCTGCTGGCGAAGCCGACCTCGACCTGTTCCTCCGCACGGCGGGCGGCGAGCCAGTCGAAGGCCTCGCGCACCGCCGCCGACTCATCATCGCTCGGCGGGCGGCCGGCCTCGCCCTCGACCGCGAACCACCGCGCCTCGAGTTCGGTGAGCGCGTCGCGGTCCCCGGCTGCCAGCGCCTCGCGCACCTTCGTCGCGACCAGCGCGTAGCGCGCCGCCGCCGCCTGCAGCCGAAGCGGCTGCGCCTTCGCCTGAAGCTCTTCCCGCAGCCCGCGAGGAACCGACACGATCCACGGATGGCCTGAAAGCGCCTGCATGCCGAGTTCGAGCTCCTCGAGCCCCGCGGGGCGCGTCCGAAGGGCGGCGATCTCGCGCAGCCACTCCCGCTCGATCTGCTCGATCTGGTCGAGCCAGCTGCGGTTTCGCGGATCCGCTTCGCGAAGCTTCCGCAGGATCCTGACCCGCGAGCGCGCGGACGAGCGTTGCAGCGCCGAGATCCGCAGCGCATCGAGGAGCTCACGCAGACGGTCGGCGGACGCAGACAGGCTCGCGAGGCGCTCGACTTCATCCATGCTCGGGGGTGCGACGCGCATGCCGGAGCTGACGATGTGCTCGGCCCAGACCGCCTTCACCACCTCGTCCTCCGTGCACATGGTCACGAGGGCGTTCGACTGCTGGATGAGTTCGGGAAAGTCGTCGATCGTGCCTGCGAACTCGCTGACGAGCCCGCGCTGCCAGTAGTCGAAGGCCGTGTCGATCCCCGACCTGAGCGCACGCAGGCACTCGAAGGTGCTCTCGCGAAGCGACTGCATCTCGATGGGATCGAATGCTCCCAGCCTCGCCTGCTTCAGGATCTCGTCTCGGATCATCTTGACGGTCGGAGTCTGGTTCATATGCGCGGTCCATCAGGCCGTGGCGGCGCCGCCAAAGAGGTTCAGGAGCAGGAAGGCGCTCAGCGCGAGGCAGATCAGCGCCCAGAAGATCAATCCCATCACGAGCGGGTCGGTCCAGCGGGCGCCCTCGCCGAAGGTCTCGAAGAGCTGCGCGCCGAAGCCCTGCTGCGACTCGCGACCTGCGCGCGCCGCCGGCCGGGCTGAGGGCGTCGAGCGCGGCGGGCTGTGCGACGGCGCGGTGGCCGCGCGCGATGCCGATGCGGGCGGTGCGGGCTCGGGCTCGACGCCGAAGGGCGCGACGCTCCGAGCTTGCCTTTCAACGGGCGGCTCAGGAGGCTTCGCAGGCGGCGATGGCTGCGTTGGCTGCGACGGCGCCGCCTTCGGCTGCGGCTGCGGCGGGGAAAACGAAGGCGTCGGCTTGGGTGCGGGCGCGGCCTGCTGTTCTTGCAGCATGTGTCCCTCGCGCCCGGCGCGAATGGCGGCCTCGAGGCCCTTCGGCTCGCCGCGGACATCGAACCTCACGATGTCGCGTTCGGCGAGCAGCGATGTCGTTCCCGATACACCGCGCCGCACGCAGCGCACCTGGCAGCTCAGGCTCACCGAGGAGCTTTGGAAGCGCGTCGAGAATGTGAAGCTCCATCGGTTCCGCTCAGGGAGCAGCGACGCCACATACAGCATGAAGGGAACCAGTTCGAGCTCGCGGTCGAACACCAGGTAGATGCGCGAGGTCGGCGAATCGAGCACGGCGCGCGCGACGAGGCCAGCCCATCCCGGATCGATCTGCGCGGCCTTGAGGCCGGCCGCCAGCGCAGCCGACGATGGCGCCGCCATGGGCCGCGCGATGACGGGGCTCGACGACCGCTCGGCGACCTCGGGAACCGACGCCTCGAAAGCGTGGTTCGCGAGCACCCAGGCGGGGCCCGTCGGCACGCGGCTCTGCGCGTCGAGCACGATGTGGTGCGCGACGCGGTTCGGCCGGCCCGAGTGGTCGGTGCCGCATGGACCGATCCGCGAGAGCACGGTGTACGGATGGATGCCGCCCGTCTTCACGATCCGATGCGCCCACTCGATCGGGTCGGCGCCCGTCGACCGAGCCGCGTCGAAGTCGTACGCGCTCAGCTCGCAGAGCGCGGCCTCGAGTTCGGGTGGGATTCCCGCGGTCCGCGCCGCGACCCCGAAGCCTTCCCCCCCGCGCAAGCCGCGCTTGACCGATGCGTGGATCAACTCGTAGTTGCTCATGGAAGGAACTCCGGGAACATTTCGGGCTCCGCCTCGGCGAGAGCGACGATGATCGGTGCCGCGGGCCACACCGGATGCACATCTTGGGGCCGAATGGCGAGCCGGGTGTCCTCGGCGCCGAGACGCGAAGGAGGCCGGCCGAGGCCGCTGAAGGGCACGATGCGGAAACGCGGGTCAAGCGCGCGCGCGGCGGCCACGAGCTCGGGCATGCCTCGGGTGAGGAAGCGCGCACACTGCTCGTGGATGGGCTGGAGTTCCTCCATCGTCGGCACCGCCACCGACGGACGGTCGGACGCGGGCTCCCCCAGCCGGGCATCGACCGCGGAGCCCCAGATGTCGGCCTTGGCGAGGGCGACGATGATGCGGAACGGAAGCCGATCCGTCGACGAGAGCCCCCTGAGCCGCCGCGTGCGGTTGATGGCCTCGATGAGCACGAGGTCCTGGCGTTGCGAACCCGTGCCGCCGCCGCCGCGCGCGATCACGGATTCGCGGCCGCCCAGCATCTCGGCGACGCGGTTGTCCTGCGTGGGGTCGACCACGAAGACCAGCGAACGGGAGACGGCGAGATGTCGGGTGACGGGCTCCTGCGCCGAGTCGCGGCCTGGCTCGAAGTGCTCGCCTGCGTTGTCGTACAGGCACAGCATGCGCGACATGCCGCCGCGGCTCAGCGTGAAGAGCTGCGGCTTCGGAGCCTTCCACACCGCACCACCCACGCGGAACGACCGGTACAGGCGCCCGGACAGATCGGTCTTGGGGATCATCGCCGGCCGCTCGGGTGCGCCCGAACGGAACAGCGACGACTCAAGCTCGACCGTGAGGTCGTTGAGCGTCGGGTCGGCGTCGGTGAAGTCGAGATCCTGAACCACCAGGCCCGAGCGGAGCGAGAAGCTCGCGGCGGCCAGCATGACCGACTTGCCGCAGCCCGGGGCGCCCACGATGGAGATGATCGTCTGCGGAATCTCGGCCGCGGTCGGCGGGATCTCGAGGTGGCAGCGCGGGCACGCAAGCCGCGTGCATGCGGCTCCCGCCGGATCGATCGCGCGGCACCGGCCGTCGAAGCGGCTCGGGAGGAACCGGAGCTGCTCCGCATCGCCGAGGACCAGGTCGCCACGCAGCGACTCATGCTCGCTGACATAGCGAAACTGCGCCGGCGGAAACTCCCACCAACAGTGGGGGCAGGTGATCGTGGGTACCAGCTCTCGGCGTGCCATGGATCCTCGCGGGGTGTACGGTCAGGGTCGACGGACGCTGCTGCGCTCCTCGATGGCTCTGCGCACGCGCTGCAGCTCGAGGGTGATCGCGGATGTCGTGAAGAAGTCGCGGAGCTTGAGCACGCCGAGCGTCTTGTCGCGCGGGGCGAACTCCAACGAGGCGAGCTCGTCGCGCGTCTCGCGCGCCACCTTGCTTCGGATGCGCGCCGCGTCGCGGCCCCCGCGCTGCGACCGGTCACGCGCGTATGCGTCCACGGCGCGGTCGAGGCCGATGCGGCAGTCCTGAAGCGCCTCCAGGGCCTCTTGCCATCCCTCGAGCAGCCTACCGTCGCATCGCGCGGAGACGGGCGCGTGCGGACCATCGCACTTGTAGGCGTCGAGCATCGACATCATGAAGCCCCCGCCCTCGATCGCGGTGTTCTGCGGCGCCGACGCCGCGCGATCGCTCAGGTCGCGCATCAGCGTCGCGTGGTGCATGCACGCAGCGGCGATGCCGTTCACGATTTCGTCTTGGATGGCGTCGAGCATGTCCGGCGACGCGACCCGGTCGGCGCCCGGCCGAAAGCGCTCGAGGCTGTCGGACTGCTTCTTGAAGTATGCCGTGAGGTCGTCGAGGAACTTGAGGTTCGCGTCGACCGAATGCGCCGGAGGATTCACCGCGGGCGCAGCAGGCGCGGCGGGGCGCGCGGGCTGCCTGGCATCGAAGGAAGCGGGCGCCTGATGGTCCGTGGGCACCGAGTCGGGCTCGGGCTCGGGCTCGGCCTGGCTCGGCGGCTGGAGAGCCTGCGCCGACATCCGCTCCATCGCGCGATCATCCACGCTCTCTCGCGCAGGCAGGGCCGCGCCGCCGTCACCAACCGCGTCTTCGCGCAGTGCGGGGGCTTCATCATCGACCACCCAGGGCGTCGAAGGATCGTCGGCGAGATCCGCCGCCCTGCCTCGGTCGGCGCCCGAAGCAAGATCGGTCCGCGTGTCCGCCCACGGGGCAGGACGCTCCCCTGAATCGCTCTTCGGCTTTCGCAGCAGGAAGACGGCGCCCGCGAAGCCGATGGCGAAGGTGAGGGCGCCGACCCCGAGCGCGAATGGCAGCTGCGCGGGATGGACCTTCATCGCGCTGTCCTCGGCGATGAGCTCTTGACCTCGTTCTCGAGGGCTTTCGAGATTTCGTCGCTGCTGGGATCCGTGGCTTTGCGGAGGAAGGTTCCGATCAACTCCGCTTCCGGGCCCTTGGGCTTCAGGTCGCTTTGCTTCAGCCAGGTCTCGAACTCCATCTCGAGCGTTTGGTCGGCCAGCCCGCGCTTGATGCCGCTG
>JBJTOV010000416.1:0-2577 GCA_046074745.1 Planctomycetota bacterium
CGTGATTTTCCTCTACATGGACGGCGGACCGTCGCAGGTCGACACGTTCGATCCGAAGCCGCGGCTCGACGAGTTCAACGGGAAGCCGTTTCCGATGGCGACTGCGCCGACGCAGTTCAACAACAAGGGAACGACGCTTGCCTCGCCTTGGAAGTTCAAGCGCTACGGCGAGTCGGGATTGCCGATCTCCGATCTCTTCCCGAACGTCGCGAAGCTCGCCGATGAACTGTGCGTCGTGCGCTCGATGACGAGCAACTTCAGCGAGCACACGAACGCGAACTACTTCCTGCACACGGGGCTTGGGATTCCAGGGCGCCCGTCGATGGGAGCGTGGTGCTCGTACGGTCTCGGCAGCGAGAACGACGACCTGCCCGGCTTCGTGGTGATCGAGGGCGGCCTCGTGCCGCCCGGAGGGCTCGACTGCTTCGGCGCGGGATTCCTGCCCGCGCGCCACCAGGGTTCGGTGATGCGGCCGCGGGGCGAGGCGATCGCGAATGCCACGCCGCGCGACGCGGCCGACGCGCAGCTTCGCAAGCGGCAGCTGACCGCGCGGCTCGACTCGGCCTTCGCGCACGACACGGGCGCCGAGGCGGTCGAGAGCGCGATCGCGAACCACGAGCTTGCGTACCGCATGCAGGCGGCGGTGCCCGAGCTCGCGGCGCTCGATGGCGAGAGCGAGGAGACCAAGCGCCTGTACGGCTTCGACAGCGAGTTCGAGCCCACGCGGATCTACGCGCTCGAATGCTGCCTTGCGCGGCGACTGGTCGAGCGAGGCGTGCGCTTCGTCGAGGTCACCATGCCGCGCACGCTTGGCGACCGTTGGGACCAGCACGGCGACCTGCGCGCAGGCCACGAGGCGAACGCGCGCGCGACCGACCAGCCCATCGCGGCGCTGCTGATGGATCTTCGGCGACGCGGCCTGCTCGAGACCACCCTCGTCGTGTGGGCCGCGGAGTTCGGACGCACGCCGTTCGCGCAGGGATCGAACGGGCGCGACCACAACCCGTTCGGCTTCACCGTGTGGATGGCGGGCGGCGGCGTGCGGCCCGGCGTGATCGGCGCGACCGACGAACTCGGCTACCGCGCGGTCGACAAGCCGTACCGCATCCACGACCTGCACGCGACCATGCTGCACCTGATGGGCGTCGATCACCGCCGCCTCACCTTCCGCTCGGGCGGCCGAGATCACAGGCTCACCGATGTGCACGGCGAGCTGATCGAAGGCGCGGTATGACGGCAGCAGCGGGCCGGGTGGAGCGATGCACGGGCGCAGGCGCGTTCTCCGACGCTAGGCGAGCCGCTTCCACGAGTTGGTTGCGATGTCGGCATGGGCGACGGCGAACTGTCCGACCGCGATGAGCAGCATGCCTGTGACCAGCGCGCCCACAAGCGTGCCGACCACGGCGAGGATCGGCGTGAACACGAGCGCGAGCACCGCCGGTTTGTCGAAAGCCCCGGCCCGAAGCACCTCGAGCGAGGTGGGAACGAGCGGCATGAACACCATGGCGATGAACCAGGGGTTGACGGGCTTGGATTGCGACTGACGCCGCATGAGCGAGGCGGAGAGGAAGCCGAGCACGAGCGACGCCACGAGCAGCGCGATGAGCAGGCCGATGTCGATTCTCCCTGCGATGAACTCGAAGAATGCCTTGCATGTCACGAAGATCGATGCGCCGAGGGCGAGCGCCACGATGATCCAACCGTAGGTCGACAGCCAACCTGCGACGCAGCGCAGCACGCTGTAGTGAGGGATCTCGGTGTCCGACGCCTTCGAAGCAGAGGGGCGGCGCCGCGGCTCGGCCATGGATTCCGAGGAGCCGAAGGCTTCGTCGTCCTCGGGCGGAAACTGCTGGCTGGAGCGCTTCACCGCCGAGGCGGGCGGGTCGGGCTCGTCGAAGGCCATGGGGACAGGGGGAGGCGCGAGCAGTTCGAGGATCTCGCGGATGCCGTGGACGCGCATCGTCGAGACCCAGTTCGACTCGCCTTCGCGCGAGACCATGTCCTCGGACGACAACCGCCCTTCGTGCGCGATCGCGCGCAGTTCGGCGCTCGTGTACGGGCCCTCGATCCTGCCATTGGTCCTGCGGACCATGTATCTCGCCATGTGGCCTCCAGTGCGCGCCGTTGCCTGCGTGAGCGCGCCGATGACATCGGCTTGGCGGCCTGGAGATGCACAACGAACGCAGGGCTCGATGCATTAACGCGGCATCGGCGGAGGAGGTGGCGGTGGCGTCATCGGTCCGCGGCGCGGCGTTGCGGGGGTCGGCGGAGGTGCGGGCGGGAGATCGGGTTCGTCGAGGCTGAGCAAGCCGCTGCCTTCGAGCAGTGGGTCGGGGGAAGCGGGCCTGCGTGCGTGCGGCGGTGGCGGGGGCGCTTGGGGCTCGGGCCACGGTTCGTCGGGAAGATCCGCGGCCGCAGGCGGGGACTCGAAGAGATCGATGTCCGTGGACGCGGCGATGCCGTGATGGGTGGAGGCGACGGATGGCGGCGGCGCAGTGGATTCGGGCGCGCTGGCGGTGGAGTCGAGCGGGTCGCGCGGCGTGCGAGGCTGCTCCATCAAATCTGCTTCGATGAGCT
>JBJTOV010000417.1:0-3220 GCA_046074745.1 Planctomycetota bacterium
CTTTGGCCGACGGCGTCGGTCGACATGGAGGCGGTTCGTCGTCGCCCTTCGGGCGGACGGTGTGGAACTTCGACGCATCGCCTCGGCACGCCGCCGCCGCCTCCGGCGGCGGGTGCCCATCTCGAAGACGATGGGTCGCCTGATCTCCCAATCTCGGCACGACGCCGCCGCCTCCGGCGGCGGGTGCCCATCCCGAAGGCGATGGGTCGCCCAGTCCCCCGATCTCGCGCGGGCCGCGGCGCGCAGCGCCGGTTCCTTTCGCCTCCTCCGTCGCGCCTTCCCGAACCGTTACCATCACCGTCCCGTGCCGTACCAGACCAACGCCACCATCGAGTCGCTTGCCGCCGAGCTGAAGGCGGCGCGCCGCGTGATGGTCACCACGCACCAGAAGCCCGATGGCGACGCGATGGGCTCGGTGCTGACCGTGCTGCGGGCGTGCGCCGCGTGCGGCGTCGAGGCCGAGGGCTGGGTCGTCGATCCGTGCGAGGGAAACCTTCGCCTGTTCGAGGGCCCGAGCAAGGTCGTGCATGTCGATCCGCGCGCGCCGCGCCAGCCCGAAGGCTCGTTCGACCTCGCCGTCGTGGTCGACACGGGGGCCTGGTCGCAGCTCGAGGTGTTCGCGCCGTGGCTGCGCGCGATGGCGGGCCGTGTGATCGGCTCCGACCACCACGCGCGCGGCGACGAGGTCGCCCAGCGTCGCGTGGTCGAGGTGTCGTGCGGCTCGTGCACGGCGCTCCTCGCCGAGCTCGTGCGCGCGATGGGCGTCGATCTGCGCGCCGGGGCCGACGCCGAGGGCCGCTTCTCGATCGCCGAGGCGATCTACATGGGCCTCGCCACCGACACCGGCTGGTTCCGCTTCCCGAACGCGCGGTCGCGCGAGTTCATGCTGGCCGCGCGCATGCTCGACGCGGGCGTCGACAAGGATTCCATGTACCAGCAGTTCGAGCAGTCGAGCCGCGCCGAACGCGTCGAGCTGCAGGCGCGCGCGCTGTCGAGCCTGCAGATGCTCGGCGGGGGGCGTGCGGCGCTCATGGTGCTGCGCGCCGACGATTTCGACGACACGGGCGCCCTCATGGAGGAGACCGCGGGCATCGTCAACATCCCGATGGAGATCGCCGCGGTGCGCGTATCGGCGCTCGTCGTCGAGGACGCGGTGGCGGGCATCGTGAAGCTCAGCTTCCGATCGAAGCCCGCCGACGGGAACGGCGATCTCGTCGACACCAACCAGCTGGCTGCGCGCTTCGGCGGCGGCGGTCACATCCACGCCTCGGGCGCGAAGCAGAAGGCGCCGCTCGCCGATGTCGTCGCCGCGGTGCGCGGCGCGCTCGGCGGCTGAGCCGGCGCTCCGTCAGCCCGTTCCGTCACCCATCGATCTTGTACCCAAGCCTCGTGATCGCCGCGCGAATCGCCTCGCGCTGCTCGGGCGGCGCGACCACATCCACGCTCTCCGCCGCGTGGCTTGCCTTCACGCTGGCCACGCCCTCGATCTTCTCGACCTTGCCGCAGATCGCGCCCTCGCAGCCGTCGCAGTGCATGCCCTTCACGGTGAAATGCATGGGTTCGGGCGCGGAAAGCGCCACACGCGCCGCAGAATCCCCCGAGCCCGCAGGCGACGATCCGCCGCACGAGGCGAGCGGCAGCGCAAGGCTCATGGCGAGAAACGCAGCAGTGATCGCGGCGGAGCGGTTCATGCCCCGAGCATAGCGCCGCACGCTCACGCGGGCACCACCAGCGCAGGCTTCGCGAACTTGCCGCGAAGGATCGCCTCGCTCGGCGCCTTCATCCAGTCCTCGAGCAGCGACGCGTACACCGAGCGGAAGTCGACGCCGTACCGCAGGTCGCCTTGGTCGAGCTCGGTGAGCGACGGATGGTTGCCGTGCACGCCCGGCCGCGCGTTCGGGCCGACGAGGAACACGGGCGCCGCGGTTCCGTGGTCGGTTCCGCCCGAACCGTTCTGCTTCACGCGGCGGCCGAACTCGCTGAACACCATCGTGACCACGCGCGCGTCGTTGCCCTGCGCCTTCAGATCGCGCTGGAACGGCTCGATCGCCTCGGCAACCTGGCGGAGCAACTGCGCATGGCGCGCGTTCTGGCCGCCGTGGGTGTCGAAGCCACCAATCGTCGCGTAGTAGACGCGCGTGGGCATCTCCGCGCGAATCATGGCGCCGATCGTGCGCAATTGCCGCGCGAGCGGGGTTTCCGGATAACGGACGAGCGGCGCCTTCGCGACGGCGGCGAGGATCCGGCCGCTCGCGACCTGCGCATCGAGCGCCGTTCGCATGAGGAAGTCCATCTGCGTGTCGCCTCCCGTTCCGGCGAGCGCACCCGCGCGGTTGATCGCGTCGTAGGGCTCCTTCATCGCAGGATGGAGATCTTCGCCCAGCCAACGGAAGAGTTCGGGGCTCTCGAACGAGATCGGCTTCTGGATGTTGCCTTCCATCGCGAGCGGGGCGGTGCGACCGACCGCGACCGCGCCCTCGGGGATCGGTGTGCCGTTGCACGTTGCGTCGAAGTAGCGGCCGATCCAACCTGAGCCCTTCGCATCAAGGCGTCCGGTGTGCCAAATGTCCATCGATGTGAAGTGCGATCGGTTCGGATTCGGATAGCCGACACCCTGCACGATCGACACAAGTCCCTCGTCGTAGAGCGACTTGAGCGGTGCCAACGCCGGATGCAGGCCAAGCCCAAGTTGTTGATCGAGTTGGAGCGCCGCGCTGTTGCCCGTGCCGCCCGGCGCCTGCAATGCAATGTTCGGCCGTGATTTGAAGTACTCCGGATCACCGTACGGAACGACGGTGTTGAGCCCGTCGTTGCCGCCACCGAGTTGGATCACCACGAGGATGCGATGGTCGGGAATGCCGGGCTGCGACGAAAGCAGCGGGTTGCCGAGCATGCCGAGCGCGCTCCGCTCGATGAACGCGGGCACGGTCGCGGCGAGTGACGCGAGCGCGCAGCCGCGTTGAAGGAAGAGCCGTCGAGTGAAGGGTGCGTCGTGCATGGGTGGGGCTTTCGTCGCGTTTTCGCTGCGTTCAGGCTCAGTTAGCAGAGTTGGTACTCGGGCATCGCGCCGATGAGGCAGAGCAATGCCTTGATGCGATCGTTGGTGATCGCGGTCTCGCGGCCCGTCTGATCGAGTCCGTCGAGGAACCGCTCCAGTTGCTCGATACGCTCGGGGGCGATCGATCCGCCGAGCGCAAACGACGCGATCGCGCGAATCGTC
>JBJTOV010000418.1:0-3795 GCA_046074745.1 Planctomycetota bacterium
CCGCACGGCCTCGCGCGTCGACGCGGCCGAGATCGTGGCGAACGCGTTGCCACGGCCCTCGCTTGCGGCGCGGATCGCGCGCCAGCCTTCGGTGCGCTCTTCGAACGACAGCGTCTGCCCCTCGCCGAGCGAGCCCGGCCACACCGTGCCCGTGCAGCCCGCGGAGAGCATGCGCCGCGCAAGGTCGCCAAGGCCGGTCGCGCACAGGGAGCCGTCTTCGGCGAACGGGGTGACCAGCGCGGGAATCACGCCGCGGAACGGCGCGCCGATGTCGCTCGAGGGCTTTGAAGGGCTCGAGGGGCTTGAAGGGCTCATGCATGCAGCGTACCCGCGCACGCTCGGCGCATCGCGACGGATGTATGCTGCGCCCGTGCAGATCCGCCGCTTCGTCGACAGCCACACCGAAGGGGAGCCGACGCGCGTTCTTCTTGCCGACGACGGCGGCGTTCGGGCCGAGACGCTGGCCGAGGTGATCGCCGCATGGTCGGCGGGCGGCGAGCTGCGCGTGCCGCCGTGGCTTCTCGCCCTGTGCGCCAATCCGCGCGCGGCCGACGCCACGGTGTGCGCGCTCGTGTGCCGGCCGTCGAGGGCGGGCGCCCTGTGCGGGGTGCTCTTCTGGAACGCCGCGGCGCCGCTCGGCATGTGCGGCCACGCGACCATCGGGCTCGTGCGCACGCTCGGGCATCTCGGCGTTCGGCTGCCGCCGCGCGCGGTCGTCGAGACGCGGGTCGGCGATGTGGCGGTCGAGGCCCATGGCGACGGCCGCGTGTCGTTCGCGAATGTGCCCGCCCGCGTCCACGCGCACGATGTCGAGGTGGTGCTCGAGCAGGGCGGCGTGGCGCGCGGCGACATCGCGTGGGGCGGCAACTGGTTCTTCATCGTGCGCCACGACGGCGCAAAGGGCCGCGCCATGCGCAGCCACGCCGAGGAGCTCGCCTACTCCGCCGCGATCGCGCGCGGCATCGCCCGCATGGGCCTGCGCGCGGGCCCCGAGAACGGCGGCCTGATCGACCATGTGCTCCTGCTCTTCGCGCCCGACCGCGCCGACGCGCACGCGCGCAACTTCGTGCTCTGCCCGAACGGCACCTTCGACCGCTCGCCGTGCGGCACGGGCACCAGCGCGCTGCTGGCGGCGCTGGCCGCGCGCGGCGAACTCGCGGAAGGTGCCCCGTGGCGCCAGGAATCGGCGATCGGCAGCATGTTCGAGGCGCGCTACGCCGCCGCCGCGGGCGGTGGCGTGATCCCGACCGTGACCGGACGCGCGTTCGTCACAGCCGAAGGCAGGTTGGTCGATGAACCGAACGATCCGTCGAGAGAAGGCGCGTGGAGCGAGCGACGGTGACGCCGCGCGCCGCACCGTGGGCGCACCCGACAGCCCGAGAGAGCCACCCGAGGAACCCATGCGCAAGGAAGCCCACGAGATCCTCCTCAACCCGCGCCTGAACAAGGGCACCGCCTTCAGCGAGGCCGAGCGCGAGCTCCTCGGCCTGACGGGCCTGTTCCCGGATGCCGTCGAGGACAGCGCCACCCAGCAGGAGCGCGCGCTGGTGCAGCTTGCGCACCGCGCGAACAACCTCGAGCGCTACATCTATCTCTCCGAGCTGCAGGACCGCAACGAGCGGCTCTTCTACCAGCTGCTGCGCGCCGACCCCGCGCGCCACATGCCGATCGTGTACACGCCCACCGTGGGCGAGGCGTGCCAGAAGTTCGGCCACATCATGAGGCGCCCGAAGGGCCTGTATGTGTCGCTTCGCCACCGCGGCCGCATCGCCGACATCCTGCGCAACTGGCCCGAGGCCGATGTGCGCATGATCTGCGTCACCGACGGCGAGCGCATCCTCGGCCTCGGCGACCTCGGCGTGTGCGGCATGGGCATTCCCGTGGGCAAGCTCGCGCTCTACACCGCGGTGGGCGGCGTGCACCCGGCGCGGTGCATGCCCGTGGTGCTCGACGCGGGCACGGGGAACGAGGCGTTCCTCGGCGATCCGCTCTACCCAGGCCTGCGCCAGCCGCGCGTGCGCGGCGACGAGTACGACGCGTTCGTCGAGGAATTCGTGATGGCCGTGCAGCAGGTGTATCCGCGCTGCTGCATCCAGTTCGAGGACTTCCACAACACGACGGCGATCCCGCTGCTTGCGCGCTACCGCGACCGCGTGTGCTGCTTCAACGACGACATCCAGGGCACGGCCGCGGTGGCGGTGGCGGGGCTCTTCGCAGCCTGCCGCGCGCTCGGCAACACGCTGGCCGACCACCGCTACCTCTTCTTCGGCGCGGGCAGCGCGGCGACGGGCATCGCCGACCTCGTGGTGCAGGCGATGCGCGCGCAGGGCGTGTCCGACGCCGACGCGCGCGCCCGCATCTGGCTGATGAACTCGAAGGGCCTGGTGGTGCGCGGCAACCCGGGCATCCAGCCGCACCAGCGCGAGTTCGTGCGCGAGGGCGCGCTCGAGCCCACGCTCCTCGGCGCGGTGAAGGCGGTGCAGCCCACCGTGCTCATCGGCACGAGCACGCAGCCCGCCACCTTCACCCGCGAGGTGGTCGAGGCGATGCGCTCCCACTGCCGCCGCCCCGTGATCTTCCCGTACTCGAACCCGACCTCGAAGGCCGAGTGCACCGCGGAGCAGGCGTGGACCTGGACCGACGGCGATGCGATCTTCGCCGCGGGCTCGCCCTTCGCGCCCGTGTCGCTGAACGGCAAGGTGCTGATCCCTGGCCAAGGCAACAATGTGTACATCTACCCCGCGGTCGGCCTGGCGGTGATCGCGACCGAGGCCTCGCGGGTGACCGACGAGATGTTCCTGAAGGCCGCCGAGGGCCTGGCGCGGCGCACGAGCGACGCGGAGCTGACCGTGGGCCTGATCTATCCGCCCATCGAGCGCATCCACCAGTCGGCGGTGGATGTGGCGGTCGAGGTGGCCGAGCTCATCTTCGACCGCGGCCTTGCCCGCGTGGAGCGGCCCGCCGATGTGTCGAAGTGGATCCGCGGGAAGGTGTACGACCCCGCGTACTGAGCGCGCTCAGACATGCTCGAGCGGGTCGGGCTCCTTGCGGCGGAACTTGAGGAACAGGCCTAGGGCTCCGAACGTGACAAGGAATGCACATCCGCAGAGGGCCGTGCAGGCCCCCGCGATCCCCTGAAAGCCCACGATCATGAGCTGTCGGACGGAGTTCGCTTCGTCTTCCGTCGCCGCGGCGACAAAGATCGCCGCTCCAGCGCCATCGCTGGTCTGGATGTCGATGGTGAAAGTGCCGGCTTTCTCGACGGCGATGACCCCGATGGGCTCCATCGGAGCCCCGGTCCACTGCCTACGGTCGAAGGCCTCGACCTTGACGGTCTCTCCCGACGGGTCCTTGGCTGTCACAGTCACCGTCGCATCGGACTTGAGGGCCCCGTACTTCTTGCCGTCGATCTCTCCATCTGGCACGAGAAAAACGATGGCCGAACCCTTGCCGAGTTCGACGGGCTTCGATCCAGGTGCCGCGATCGGCGTGGCGGACGCGAGTACGGCCTGGAACTTGCTTTGGGCGTCATTCATCGCGCCCCACACGCTCAGAGCGCCGAAGACGAGTGCGAGAAGTCCCAGGACGGCGAGAGCCAGAACGACTTGAAACAGGCATTTGCCACGGCGGTGCAGAGCAGGCGTGCGCATGGCGGCAGGGTAGCGGGGCTCCCGATGTTGCGGTCGGGGCGGTCGTGCCGATATCGGGGGCGCCCAAGTCGGCCGCTGGCGGAGCCAGCGTCTTCGTGCCGGAGGATCCCGCATGCGCGCCTTTGAACGACTGACCCGTCTCTGC
>JBJTOV010000419.1:0-10758 GCA_046074745.1 Planctomycetota bacterium
CCGCAGGCGAAGCACTTGTAGAAGCCCGTGCCCTTGTGCGTCACCACCGACATCGACGGCGACCGGTCGTCATGGAAGGGGCAGATGCCGAGATGCTCGCGGCCCTTCGGCCGAAGCGCGACCACCTCGCCGATCAGGGCGAGAATGTCCGTGGCCGCAAGCACGCGGTCGCGGTCAGAGATGGTCGAGTGGAGGGTCACGGCTGGCTGAAAGGGTTCCGATCGATCAAGCGCATCGCTGCCCAGGCGGAGAGCCGGGCGCTTGCCAAACACCACGCGCCATTTGCAATACGGCGATGCACGGCGATATGCGCACGACGAGAAGAAACATCCGTCGAGGCACGCGTACAGCGTGCCAAGAAGGTGCATTCCACCCGCGAGCGGACACCCCGCGCGGACAACGTGGACACGAAGAGTTCGGCAGAAGTCGGAGAAGTTTGTCCGGCCCGACGATGCGGGACGCGCGGACGGGTTGACTCTGCCGCGCGAAAGATAGCCCCGCCCCCCGCAGTGGGAAGCGAACGAGAACAATTTCCTGCTCGATTGCAAGGGTTTTTTCGGGAATTCCCGCGGTCCAAACCGTGATCGAACCAGCGCTTCCGCATCGCGAAATGCAAAGCGGCGGTGGGTTGAACCACCGCCGCTTCAGATGTCGTTGTGTATGCGATGTGCTCGCGGTGGCCTAAGGATCAGGTCACGTCGGATCAGGTCACGTCGGATCAGGTCAGGGAGGATCGGATCACGGCGGATCAGATCACGGATCCACGCCGTCCGCGTCAGACCGTCTCGCCGTTCTTGATGCGGCGGGTGTACGCGAACTTGCGCTTCACCGGCTTCACGACGAGCCCCTCGCGGATCGCACGCACCGACGCCTTCACGCGAACGGGGCTGCCGTCCTCCACGATGGTCACATCCTGGAGGTTGGGCTTGAAGGTGCGCTTCTTGCGCGAGGTGGTCTTGATGCCGACGCCGCCGAGGTACTTGGCCTTGCCGCGATACTTGCAGACCCAGCCAGAGGAAGTGGAGGCACCGGAGAAGTGGCAGACGCGTGGCATGGTTCGACTCGCTTCGTGCTGCGCCGCATCGCGCGGCGGAGAGAGTCCCGCACTATAGCGATTCCCGCGTCGACTGCAAGCGATCGGCGCGCAGCGGGAGATCCTTGCCAAGCAGCCCTGCGGCGCGAAGGACCGAGCAGAATCCATGGATATCGGACAGCCCAAAGCAGGCCTGCTCATGGCTGTCGGCATCGAGCACGCCCCATCGCGCGCCGTTCCTGTAGACGGGGACAACCAGTTCGCTGCGGTCCCGCGGGTCGCAGGCGATGTACCCCGCGCCGAGGAGCGCCACATCCTCGACGAGGCGCACCGACTCCTCGAGGAACGCCTGCCCGCACACCCCATGGAGGCCGATCGGCGAGCATGCCGGCTTGTCGCGGCGCGCCACCAGCACCATTCCGCCGCCCTCGGCGCCCGCGGGCGCATCGGGATCCTGCGGCTCGGATTCCTCGAGATAGAAACCGATCCAGCTGAGTCCGCTCGGCGACAACGCGTCCCACATGAGGTCGCACAGCGGCGCCAGCCGCCGTTCGGGCGAGGGCTCCGCGACCGCGAGACGCAGCGCCGCCGCCCGCAGGGCCTCGTAGGTCTCCGCGCTTCCGCAGCCTCGTCGCAACCCTGCGGCCTCGTTCACGGGTATCCCCTTACGCGGATTCCTTCGTGTGCCGCTCCACGAGCTGCGCCAGCGGCGTCTTCCGCTCGATCGCGTCCGCGGTCATGGTGTAGAGCGCGTCGCGGTTGTCGAGCTCGGGCAGCTGGTACATGTGCATGATCATGATCTCGTCGATCACGGCCCGCAGCGCGCGGGCGCCCGTGTCGCGCGCAAGCGCGCGGTCGGCGATCAGCTCGAGCGCGTCGCGCGTGAACTCGAGCCGCGCGCCTTCGAGCCCGAACATGAACTGGTACTGGCGCACGATCGCGTTCTTCGGCTCGGTCAGGATCGAGATCATCGCGTCGCGGTCGAGCGGCATGAGCGGGCAGAGGATGGGCAATCGCCCGACCAGCTCGGGAATCATGCCGAATTCGAGCACATCCTCGGGCACGACCTGGGCCAGCACATTGCGCAGGCTGTCGTCCTTGCCCGTGTTCTCGACCACATCGGAGCCGAAGCCGATGCGGCGCTTGCCCAGGCGCTTGCGCACGATGTCGGCGAGGCCGACGAACGAGCCGCCGCAGATGAACAGGATGTGCGTGGTGTCCATCTGGATGTACTGCTGCTCGGGGTGCTTGCGGCCTCCCTGCGGCGGCACATTGGCCACGGTGCCCTCGAGCATCTTGAGCAGCGACTGCTGCACGCCCTCGCCCGACACATCGCGGGTGATCGAGACATTCTGCGAGGTCTTGCCGATCTTGTCGATCTCGTCGATGTAGATGATGCCGCGCTGCGCGTTCTCGAGGTCGTAGTCGGCGGCCTGCAGCAGCTTGAGCAGCAGGTTCTCGACATCCTCGCCGACATAGCCGGCCTCGGTGAGCGTGGTGGCGTCGCCGATCGCGAAGGGCACATTCAGGATGCGCGCGAGCGTCTTGGCGAGCAGCGTCTTGCCGGTTCCCGTCGGGCCGATCAGCAGCACATTCGACTTGTCGAGCTCGATCTGCGATTCGTCGCCGTCGACGGTGGTCAGGCGCTTGTAGTGGTTGTGCACGGCAACCGCGAGGGCGCGCTTGGCTGCGTCCTGGCCGATCACATACTGGTCGAGGAATTCCTTGATCTGCCGCGGCGCGGGAATGCTCGAGAAGAGCGGGCGCGCGGCCGCGACGCGGCGACGCTCCTGCTTGAAGATGTTCTGGCAGAGGTCGGTGCAGTTCGAGCAGATGTAGACCTCGCCGGGGCCCTCGACCATCGCGCCAACTTCGCGGCTGGTCTTGCCGCAGAACGAGCAGGTCGTGGTCTTGCGACCACGGAAGCCGCCGTCCCCGCCGCCCGAGCCGCCGCCGGGACCTGCTCCGCCGGGTCCGCCCGAGCCGCCGCCCGCGCCGCCACCGAAGCCTTCGCCGCGGCCAGGGCCGCCCGGGCCTCGGCGCACGCCGCCCGCCGAGGCGCTCACCTCATGCGGGGTGCCGCCCTCGGGTCGGTGGTCGGGCTTGGACGAACGATCGGGATTCGGTTGGGACATCATCGGGCTCGGAAGACCCTGCTCGGGTCGGGGGAGACTGTATCGGACGGGAGAACGCACTTGGGGCCCGACCTATTCGGATCCCGAATCGTCGTCGGCCAAGTCGGTGGACGGCAGCTCGGCGATTCCCGGCTCGATGCCCGGGCCCTTCGCCTTCTTCGCAGGCACTTTGGATCGGATCGACCCGACCATGGCTTCGCGCGCGCGGGCGAACTCCTCGTCGGTGAGTGTTCCCTCGCGGTGCAGCCGTCGCAAATCCTCCAGCGTGAACGGCTGCGAGCGCTCCGACTCGGCGCGCATCCAGCGTCGGATCCGCACCACGGCGAACCACCCGATGATCACCAGGACGATCAGTCCGAGAAGCGGAGGCAGGGTGCTGGCAAGGCCGCTGGTGGTTTCCATCGGAGGGCTTCGGATCGGCGCGATGGGAGGGCGGGCCGCAATCTTGGGCCGCTTTGAGGCGACAGCGCGGCAAGCGGAGCGCAGCGAGACGCGCGCGGGGGAAAGAAAGAGCCCCGAAGGACACGGGTGCGTCTCCGTCGGGGCTCTTTGGAAGAGGCGGAATGTGCCGTCGGCGTTCGGAGGCTGTCGTCCCGATCGGTGAGTCCTCGAAACCGAGACCGATCGCCGGCAGCAGGCCTCGGATCTCGACCTTCGTTCTCAGGCTTCGGCCTTCGCCTCGGCCTCGACGATCTTGTTCCACTCGGTCGCGTCGATGTCCGCAACCTTCGCCTGCGCGATGATGCGGTCGTAGACCTTCGCGTCGCGGATGACCGAGATGACCTCGCCCATGCGGCCGGCCTTCTCGATCTGCTTGCGCATTTCCTCGGGGCGCACATTCTGCTGCGCGGCCATGAACGCGATGCGGCCGTTGAGCTCCTGCTCGGTGACCTGCACGCCGAACTGCTCCGACAGGCGCGCCATGATGAAGAACAGCTTGAGGCGGTCGCGCGAGGACTTCTCGCTCTTCGAGCGGAGCTCGGCCAGGCGCTTCTCGACCGCGTCGGCCTCGAGGCCGCGCGAAAGCATCTCCATGCGCTGCTGCTCGAGGGTGCGGGCAACCTGCTCCTCGGAGATCTTGCCGGGCAGCGCGAATTCGATCTTCGCCAGGAGGTGCTTCGAGACCTGCTCGCGCATGGCGTTGCGCTGCTCGCCGTCGCGGCGCTGCTCGAGCGCATCCTTGACCTGCTCGCGGAACATCTCCTCGCTCTCGACGCCGAACATCTCGGCAAGCTCCTTGGCGGTGCGCGGCGTGATGCGCTCGGCCTCGCCGATCGAGTACTCGATGGTGATCTTCTTGCCGCGAAGCTCCTCGCGCTCGTGGCCGTCGGCGCCGGTCGTGGTCACCTTCACGGTGTCGCCGACCTTCTTGCCGAGCAGCGACTTGTCGAGGTTCTCGATGATCACGCCGAGCAGCTGGCCCTTGCCCTCGTCCTCCTTGGCGGGAACGACGCACAGCGCCTTGTCGGTCTCGAAGTAGGTGCCGTCGCGGCCGTCGACGGTGACCGTCGCCTTGCCGAGCATGCGGTCGAGGTGCTCGAACGGTCCGTCGATGCGCGACGGGGTGCCCCAGCGGTAGCTCTGCCGCAGGATCTCGCCGTCGATGTGCTCGGCCGTCACCTCGATGGTGGGGCGCTTCACCTCGAACGACGCGAAGTCGGGGGCCGCGAACTCGGGCGCGACCTCGACCTCGAAGCGGAAGGTGAAGTCCTTGCCGCGGGTCATGGCGGGGATCGGCTCGTTGTTGACGGGGCGCGGATCGGTGATCGGGCGCAGCTTGTTCGCCTCGAGCGCCTGCTGGCAGCTCGCGCCGATGATCTGGCCGCGGGTCTCGTCGACCAGGGCCTGGCCGACGCGCTTCTCGACGAGCGCGCGCGGCGCCTTGCCGCGGCGGAAGCCCGGGAACGCCGAGTCGGCGATCACCGACGAGAGCGCGGCCTCGAGGCGCTCGTCCACCTGCGCGGCAGGCACCGTCACCGTGATGTGCTTGGTGCAGGGCGCGGGTTCTTCGATCTTGATCGTGAGGTCGAGCTGGTTGTCGGTCGCGGTGGCCATGGTTTGATCCGTGAAATGCAGTGGAAAGGGGGCGGAGTATACAGGACGGACCCGTTCCGAGGATGCCTGTCGGCGCGTGTTCGGGCGTCTGAGAACCGACGAAGGAAAGCGGCCCGCCGGGAGGGGCGGGCCGCAGGTTCGGTTTCGGTCGCGTGGCGCTCAGCGCGTCGAGAACAGCATGTCGGCGTAGGTCGGCAGCGGATAGAGGTCCGCGGGCATGACCTTCTCGAGGCCGTCGCACAGCTTGCGCGTCTCGAGCATCGCCGGCAGGAGCGCGTCGCGGTAGTGGCGGGCCTCCTTCTCGGCGTCGCCGTGGAAGCCCTCGGCCTGCTCCACCTTGGCGATCGCCTTGCGCAGGCCCTCGACGCCCTCGACGATCTCGCGCAGCTGCGTCTCGGTGCCCGGGCACTCGATGCCGCAGCCCTGCGTGCCCGCGATCGTGTCGGCGAGCTCGGCCTGGAAGCGGAGCGCACAGGGAAGCATCGCGGTGCGCACCATGTTCTGCAGCGTGCGCGACTCGATGCGCACGAGCTTCACATACTGCTCCACCATGACGCCGTGGCGCGCCTCGATCTCGCGCTTCGAGAGGACGCCGTACTTCGCGAAGATGTCGGCGGTCTTCTTCGAGCCGAAGCACGAGATGGCGTCGACCGTCGACGGATGGTTGGCGAGGCCGCGGCGCTTGGCCTCGTCGTGCCAGGCCTTCGAGTAGCCGTCGCCGTCGAAGCACACGCGGCGGTGCTCCTTCACGACCTCCTTGAGCAGGCTCTTGACCGCCGCCTCGAGCTTGGCGCCCGAGGGGTTCTTGCCCGCGCGCTTCTCGAGCTGCGTGGCCATGTAGTCGAGGCTCTCGGCGATGATCGTGTTGAGCACCGTGTTCGGCCACGCCACCGACGCGCTCGAGCCGACCGCGCGGAACTCGAACTTGTTGCCGGTGAAGGCGAACGGCGAGGTGCGGTTGCGGTCGCTCGTGTGCTTCGGGATCTGCGGCAGGGTGGTGGCGCCGAGCTCGAGGGCGCCGCCCTTCATGGTCTTCTTCGGGTTGCCCGACTCGAGCTGGTCGAGGATGTCGGTGAGCATGTCGCCGAGGAAGATCGACATGATCGCGGGCGGCGCCTCGTTCGCGCCGAGTCGGTGGTCGTTGGCCGCGCTCGCGATCGAGCCGCGCAGCATCTCCGCATGCACATCCACCGCGCGGATGATCGCGCAGAGGTAGGTGAGGAACTGCATGTTCGTGTGCGTCTCGTCGCGCGGGTCGAGCAGGTTCACGCCCGTGTCGGTCGACATCGACCAGTTGTTGTGCTTGCCCGAGCCGTTGACGCCCGCGAAGGGCTTCTCGTGCAGGAGGCACACGAAGCCGTGGCGCTCGGCGGTCTCCTTGAGCACGCTCATCGAGATCATCTGGTGGTCGACCGCCACATTCGCGTTCTCGAAGGTGGGTGCGAGCTCGAACTGGCCGGGGGCCACCTCGTTGTGGCGCGTCTTGACGGGCACGCCGAGCTCGAACAGGCGCCGCTCGACCTCGGCCATGTAGGCGAGGACGCGCTGCGGGATCGAGCCGAAGTAGAGGTCCTCGAGCTGCTGGCCCTTCGGTGCGGGCGCGCCGACGAGCGTGCGGCCGCAGATCATGAGGTCGGGGCGCATGGCCGCGAGCTCGCGGTCGACGAGGAAGTACTCCTGCTCGACGCCGAGCGTGGTGATGATCTGGTTCACGCCCTTGTCAGCGCCGAAGATCCGCAGGATGCGCATCGCGTGCTTCGACACCGCCTGGATCGAGCGGAGGAGCGGCGTCTTCTTGTCGAGCGCCTCGCCCGTGTAGCTCACGAACACCGTGGGGATGCAGAGCGTGGCCTGGTCGCCCGAACGGTAGATGAACGCGGGGCTGGTCGCGTCCCATGCGGTGTAGCCGCGCGCCTCGTAGGTGTCGCGGATGCCGCCGTGCGGAAAGCTCGAGGCGTCGGGCTCGCCCTGGATCAGCTGCGAGCCGCTGAACTTCTCGATCGCGCCGCCATCGGAGGTCGTCGAGAGGAACGCGTCGTGCTTCTCGGCGGTCGAGCCCGTGAGCGGCTGGAACCAGTGGCAGTAGTGCGTGGCGCCGTGTTCGAGCGCCCAGTCCTTCATCGCGCCCGCGACGGTGTTCGCGATCTTCGGATCAAGCGGGCAACCCGTGTTGATCGTGCGCTGGAGGTTCATGAACACATCCGGCGGCAGACGCTTGAGCATCACATCGCCGGCGAAGACGAGCGATCCGAAGGTGTCCGAGGCGCGGGCGGGCATTGAGGGATCCTTGGTCTTGGTGCGGTTCGAGGTCGGCTGAGCCATGTCGACGACTCCACGCTGGCGGGCGGCGCGGCCGAGGATCCGACCTCGGCCAAAGCGGCGAGTATCGGACGGTCGCGGGCGGTTGGCAAGGGCTTGGAAACCCTATTTCGGTGCCTTCGGAGCAGGCTTGCCCGCGCCAACGGCCTCGTGGCGGCTTCGCGGGGGCCTTCGGCGGGCCAGGATCGTCGACAGGGGCCAGGTGGACCCGACGGCGTGCCCGATGGCCGCAACCGCAGCCTCGGCGTGCGAGCCCGCGCGCCGCCGCTTCAATGGGTCGCCGATCCAGCCCTTGCGCCAGAAGAAGTAGATGAAGCCCGTCGCGCTCGCCGCCATCAGCCCGAGCGCGAAGAGGTAGCCGTGCTTCCAGCGGAGTTCGGGGATCCCCGGCGTCTCGCCCGCCGAGAAGTTCATGCCATAGATGCCCGCGATCAGCGTCATGGGCATGAAGATCACCGAGATGATCGTGAGCACGCGCACGATCTCGTTCAGCTTGTTGCTCGCCGCGTTCAGGTAGAGGTCGAGCAGATGCTGCGCGCTCTCCTTCTGGAACTCGACGACATCGAGCAAGGCGCCGACCTCGTCCTGCAGTTCGCGCAGCGCGCCGAGCCGCGCGCGCGCCGCGGGGCTCGAGGCCTCGCGTGCGGGGGCCGACGACTGCATGTTGGCGAGCGCCTCGCGCAGCGGCACCAGCCCTTGGCGCAGGAAGAGCAGCTGGCGGCGGTGGTGGTGGATGCGGTCGAGCATCGAGTTGTCGGGTCGCCGCACCAGCACGCGCTCGAAGCGCTCGAGGCTTTCCTGATAGCGCTCGAGCACGGGCCTGAAGCCCTCGCACACCGCGCGCGCGAGCAGCAGGAACACCACATTCGCATCCGAGCGGACGAGTCGGTCGTTCCCTGCGCGCAGCCTGCTGCGCAGCCCGTCGAAGGCATCGCCGCCCGTGCGCTCCTGCAGCGTGATCACCACGCGCTCGGCGAGCAGGAAGTCGATGAATTCGGTGGATTCGTCGGCGAGATGCGACCGCATCGTGACGACGACGAGGTCGTCGAAGTCGTCGACGCCCGGGCGGCGCACGCCCTCGATGAGCGTGTCGGCCGCGAGCGGCATGATGCGGATCGACTTGCCGACCTCGGCCACGAAGTCGGCGGGCGCAACGCCTTCGACATCGATCCACGCGCTTCGGTACGAGGAAAGGAGCGCCATCGCCTCGGCGAGGGAAGCGCAGGAGCGCTCCTCGATCCGAGAGTCGGTCCAGCCGAAGAAACCGATGCGTTGGCTTTCCTGCTGCAAGGCGGCGCTCCGCGGGGCGGGCGCACTGTACGGCCTCACGCCTTCGCGCGGGCGGAGAGCAGCAGGGCGAGCATGGCGATCGCCACCGCGGCCCGCAGCGACCAGCAGGCGGTGCGGATCCAGTTGGTTCCCACGAGGAATCCGTTGACGCTCGCGTCGAAACCAGATGAAAGCCGCGCGTGCGACGGAACCTGCAGCGCCGCGGTCGAGATCCAGATGGCCGCGACGAGCGCCACGCCCGACCATGCGAGCCACGCCGGCACCGCGGGCGGGCGGGCGAGCGCGATCCACGCGGCGGTGAGCGCCTCGACGAGCATCGCGGGGCCGACCACGAGGGTGGTGAGCGACTGGTGTGCGCGCGAGTAGGCCGCGAACTCCGCCGCGCCGACCTGCGCGAACAGCGGGTAGTGCACCACCTGCACGAACCAGATCAGGCCGGTCATGAACAGCGTGGATGCTGCGTTGGCAAGCAGGACGGCGGTCATCCGCGGGGTTTCGACGCGGCAACGCCCGCGGTTTCAGGCCGCCGCCGCGCGGACGGGGCGGGACGCGTCAGGCGACGCGGACGGTGGTGCCGTCGTCGCCATCGATCCAGTGCGCCTTGCCCGATCCAAGGTCGAGCAGCATCACGGTCGGTCGGTCGGCGCGGTGCAGCGCGCCCGGGTTCATCACGCGGGTCGCGCCCACGCGCTCGTCGCGGATCTCATGCGTGTGGCCGTGCAGCAGCACATCGATGTTCCGGTCGAACAGATCGCGGTACTCGTGCTCGAGGTGCCCGTGCGTGATGCCCACCCGCACCGACTTCACCTCGATGACCGCCGAAGGATGCACCACCTCGATGCCGAGGAACGACGCATAGCGGGCGAGCGAGCGCTCGTCGTCGCAGTTGCCGAAGACGACCGTCGCGGGCAGCCCCGCGAGCAGGTCGAGCACCGCCTCGGAGCCGACATCGCCGAGATGCAGGATGCGCCCCGCACCGAGGCTGCGGAGCAGTTCGATGGCACGGCCCGCGCGCTCCGCGCGGCCATGGGTGTCGGAAATGACGCCTATCAGGTCGGCCATCCGAATCACGGGTTGTGGGCGGGCGGAAGTCCCGCTCCGACAGGGGATAGCGTGGCGGATACGGGCGCGATGTCAACGGAAACCCCTTGATTTCGCGCCATTGCGCTTCGGCTACCCTGTCGGCCCCAACCGCCAGGAAAGCCAAGGATCCATGACCTCGACCGCTCCCGTCACCCGTTTCGCCCCGTCCCCGTCAGGCCACCTCCATGTCGGAGGCGCCCGCACGGCCCTGTTTTGCTGGGCCTTCGCTAAGGGCCGAGGCGGCAGGTTCCTGATCCGCATCGAGGACACCGACCAGAAGCGCTCCTCCGACGCCGCGAGCGTGGGGTTCCTGAAGGACCTCGAGTGGCTCGGCATCCGCTGGGACGAGGGCCCCGAGTTCACGGCGCCCGACGGCTCGCGCGTGGGCGGCGGCCCGAACGGCCCGTACTTCCAGAGCGAGCGCCTGGCGACCTACAACCGCTACTGCCAGAGGCTCATCGACGAAGGCAAGGCCTACGAGGCGTGGGACTCGGCCGAGGAGCTCGACGCGATGCGCAAGGAGGCAACCGCGCGCAAGGAGGCCTTCCGGTACCGCTACCGCGGCCCGGTTTCCGCTGAGGAGCGCGCGAGGTTCGTGGCCGAGGGCCGCGAGGCCGTCGTGCGGTTCCGCGTGGGCGAGGTCGCGGTCACCATCAAGGACGAGGTGCTCGGCGACGCCACGCTTCCCGCGGGCGAGGTCGACGACTTCGTGATCCGAAAGAAGGACGGCTTCCCGACCTACCACTTCGCGGTGGTGGTCGACGACGAGCTGATGGGTGTCACCCATGTGCTCCGCGCGCAGGAGCACTTCACGAACACCGCGAAGCACATGCTGCTGCAGGA
>JBJTOV010000420.1:0-3684 GCA_046074745.1 Planctomycetota bacterium
CGGGTGGAGATCACCAGCCAGAACCCCGGCTTCTGCGTCGACGAGACCAGCCTGCGCGCCGCGGGCGGCGAGCCGACCCACATCCACCTGAACGACGGCACGCTGGCGGGCTTCCGCCACACCACGAAGCCGATCTTCAGCGTGCAGTACCACCCCGAGGCGAGCCCGGGCCCGCACGACTCGGCCTATCTCTTCGATGTCTTCGTCGAGATGATGGCCTCACGCCGCCCGGTCGGGGCTGCCGAGATGGAGCGCGCGCAGGCGGCCCTCGCGGCGGTCTGAGCTCGCGCCGCGACCCGCCGTGCGGTGTCGCCCGAACCCCGTCGGCGCCGTGATGGACAGGATGTCCACGGACGGGATCCGTTCGCCTTGCGGGCAGGGCGGTGAGGTTCCCGCATTCCGCCTGAAATCGTCGAGAAACGGCCCCTCTCGGGGCCTCCGAGGTGCCTCGGAAACGCAGAGGCCGCCGCGCGATCGGTCTCCGAGGGACTCGCGAAGTCGGCAGGACCTCTCCTTGCGGGATGTTCCCACCCGCAGTACCTTGCCCCACTCTCCAAGCGCTCCGCCCAGTGGTGGGCGACCGCAAGGAGGTCGGTCGGGTGGCAGACATGAACCCCTTCTGCGCGTCGCGCGGTGGGTTCGGCCTGCGCCCGACGCGAGGAAAGCCAGAGTCGAGAGCCAGAGTCGCGCACCCGTCGCGGGTGACATCAGGAGTAACGAATGCAGCGCAGCACGATGATCGAGGCGAACTTCATCACGACCCTCGGAGCCACGCGGGTGAACCGCGCGGCCGTCGGCCTGGTGGCGGTCGCGCTCGTGGGCACGGCGCCTTGGATGGGCTCGTGGTCGACCCGCACGCTTGCGCAGGATGCGCCAACCACCGAGCCGACTCCCGAGCCGGCTCCCGAGCCCGCGCCCGAGCCTCAGGTGGACCCCGCCCCGGCGCAGCCGTCCGCGGAGGAAATCGCCGCTGCGCAGGCCGCCGAGCGCGCCGCGCAGGAGAAGGCGGCTCAGGAAGCCGCCGCAGCCGAGAAGGCCTCCGCCATGGAGGCCACCCGCTCGTCCGCCCGCGCCGCCATGGGCAACGGCCAGTGGAAGTCGGCGATCGATCTCTGGTCCCAGGTGCTGGCCTCCGATCCCTCGGACGCCGAGGCCGGCCGCGCCATGCAGCGTTGCCAGGCCGAACTCGACCAGGCCGCGCTGCTTGACGCGTCGGCCAACCGCATCGAACTGCTCCGTCAGCGCGCCAAGGTGCAGACCGAAGCCGATGTCCGCAAGGCCGAAGCCGCGATCGCGACCGGCGACTACGCGGGTGCATCCGAGGCCGTGGCGGTCGCCAAGGTCCGCCTCGACCGCGAGAAGGCCGTGTTCGCCGCTGGCGAGTTCGACGGCATGATGGCCCGTCTCGACAAGCTGCAGGACGACATCCGCGTCGGCAGGCTGAACAAGGACCTTGCCGAGCAGCAGCGCGCCCGCGAGACGGCTCGCTCGCAGGCCGCGTCGGACGCGCAGGCGCAGGCCGAGAAGCGCGCCGCCGAGATCGACAACCTGATCCGCCGCGTGCGCGAGCTGCAGCTTGCGCTCAAGTACGACGAGGCGCTCAAGGTCGTGGATCAGATTCTGTTCCTCGATCCGAACAACCCCTCGGCGCTCGCGCTGCGCGACGCCATGAAGACGGCGCGCCTCTACCGCAACTACTCGGCCACCGAGAAGCGCCGCAGCGAGGCGCTCGCCCAGTTCTCGCTCGATCTCCTCGACCGCAGCATTGCTCCGATGCCGAACACCACGGGCGTCGGACCGCAGTCGATCAGCGGTCTCGTCGAGTACCCCGACGACTGGCGTCAGCTGAGCGACATGCGCCTCCAGTACGGCGCGAGCGGTTACCGCGAGAGTCTCGAGAACCGCCGGACCATGGCGGCGCTTCAGGCCGTGAACAGCTTCAACTTCTCGAACAACACGCTCGAGCAGGTGTTCAACTACATGAACACCGTGTCGGGCGCCGCGTTCTACCCCGACTGGAAGGCGCTCGAGACCATCAATGTCGAGAGGGACTCCGAGGTCTCGCTCAACCTTGAGAATGTGCCCGTCGAGATCGCGCTGAAGCGCGTGCTCGAGCAGTTCGGCGACGAGACGGAGCGCCCCGACTACTCGATCGAGGACGGCGTGGTCGTCGTCAGCTCGAACGAGGCGCTGCGCAAGAAGACGATCGCGATCGTGTACGACATCCGCGACCTCCTCTTCGAGGTTCCGTACTTCGACAACGCCCCTGACTTCAACCTCGGCTCGGCGCTCCAGCAGGGCGGCCAGCAGGGTGGTCAGGGCGGCGGCCAGGGCGGCGGCGGTGGCGGCTTCGGTGGCGGTGGCGGCGGCTTCGGCGGCGGTGGTGGCGGCGGCGGCGCCGGTGGCGGCGGCGGCGGCATCATCGGCGACCCGGGCGAGGATCCCGAGCGCAAGTCGCGCGAGGAGCTCGTCGAGCAGACCACCGACATCATCCAGGAGCAGGTCGATCCCGAGGGCTGGCGCGACGCGGGTGGCGACACCGGCTCGATCCAGGAGCTCAACGGCAACCTGATCATCACGAACACTGCGAAGAACCACCGCGACATCGAAGGCCTGCTCTCGCAGCTGCGCGCGATCCGCGCCCTGCAGATCAACTACGAGGCGCGCGTCATCGGCGTCACCAGCGACTGGTTCGAGCAGATCGGCATCGATCTCGACCTCTACTTCAACACCAACGACGACATGTGGAACGCGGCCCGCGCCGCCGACCCGAACTTCAACCTCAGCGACTTCTTCTTCCAGAACGGCCCGAGCCAGGGTCAGCTGAAGGACCCCGTCGTGTTCGGCCCGCTTGGCGTGCCCGAGGATGAGGACGACCCCCGCAACACGCCCGCCACGGGCGCTGCGGTCGGCATCCCGACCGATGACGGCACCGACATCGAGTATGTCTACGGCCCCGTCGGTTCGCCCATCCGTCGCCAGAGCGGCTGGACGCCGATCGGCTTCAACCAGGATTCGAACGGCATCACCAACCAGCTCGGCGCAGGCGCCATCAGCGGCATCGGTGGCCAGATCCTCAGCTCGGGCGCGGCTGCGGCCACGACCGGCTTCAGCTACCTCGATGACATTCAGGTCGACCTGCTCATCCAGGCAACCCAGGCGGATCAGCGCAATGTCGTGCTCACGGCGCCGCGCCTGACCCTGATGAACGGCCAGCGCTCGTTCATCACGATCGCCAAGCAAATCTCGTTCATCTCGGGCCTGACGCCCGTGACGGGCGACGCCAGCGGCGCCTTCCAGCCGCAGGTCGGCGTCGTGCAGGACGGCTTCGTGCTCGACATCGAGGGCGTGATCTCGTCCGATCGCCGCTATGTGACCATGACCGTGCAGTTCGACACCAGCTCGGTGCTCGGCTTCGACTCGGTGCCCATCCAGGGCGCGGTCGGTGGCACGGGCACGGGTGGTGGCCGCGGCAGCGAGTTCGAGGCCTCGATCCAGCTGCCTGAGATCCAGGTGCAGTCGATCCGCACGACCGTCAGCGTTCCCGACAAGGGCACGATCCTGATGGGCGGCCAGCGCCGCTTCGACGAGGTCGAGATCGAGACGGGCGTGCCTGTCCTCTCGAAGATCCCGATCGTCAACCGGTTCTTCACCAACCGTCTCGACAGCGAGCAGGAGCTCACC
>JBJTOV010000421.1:0-12523 GCA_046074745.1 Planctomycetota bacterium
GGGGCGTCCGTTCTCCCTCCGCTCGATCGTCCTCGCGGGCTTCGGCCTCTGGGCCACCACGTGCGCCATGGTGGCCGTGGCGTGCGCCCGGGGCGACCGCCGCGCCTCAGCCACCCGCGCGTGAGCGCAGGTTGTCCAGCACGTTCATGAAGTTGATGTACGCGTCGTACGGGCTGTCGTACGGGCTGAAGTACTTGTGCACATCCCCGTCGGCCCAGTACTTGGTGCACATGTAGTAGAAGTGGTCGCTGGTGGTGAGCTTGCGCCAGTCCTCCAGGATCCACTCGTCGCCCGCCTTGTGGCGGTCGCGCACGGCGGGCTCCAGCTCGTAGAGCTGCGCGATGGCGTGGTCCTGCAGGGAGTTGCCGAGCCACGCGGAGAGATCTCGCTCGGTGTCGGCCCAGCTGATGAACTGCTCCGCCGAGTAGTCGCCCACCGGCCGGTGCGCGGCCGCGGCCTCGCTGACGGTCTGGAATCCGTTCTGGCCCGGGTTCGCGTCGAACACGGCCTCGGGCAGCTTGTCCAGGAAGTCGAAGATGCCGGTCTCCGCCCACTGGTGCTCGCCGAAGGTCTCGTAGTCCATGAACAGGTTGCAGCAGAAGCCGTCGCCGTTGATCTGGTTCACCCACTCCGCGAACTTCTCCGCGGAAAGCGGCCATTCCTTCCAGCCGCGGTTCGAGAAGCGGAACGCGATGTCGTCGCTCAGGCGGTAGTTCTTCAGGAGGAGCTTCACGGGCCGGTCCGCGAGGTCGCCCTCGCCCGGCGGCGCGTACACATAGTTCGGCGAGCGGAAGCCGAGGATGCGGTCGACGCCCTCGCAGATGATCGCGCGGTGCTGCCCGCGGCGCGCGATGTGCGCGGCCAGGTCGTTCGAGTAGATGAGCTCGGTGTTGCGGAACACCTTGGGCGTGACGCCGAAGGTCTCGCGCATGCGGCGCTGGTGCAGGTCGACCTGCGCGTCGAACTCCGCGCGCGAGAAGAGGAACGAGAGCGAGTGGTGGCTGGTCTCGTTGACGAGCTCGCACGCGCCCGTGTCGACGAGCGCCTTCATCGTGTCGACCACATCGGGCGCCCACAGCAGCAGCTGGTCGAGCGCGGTGCCCGTGATGGAGAACGAGCAGCGGAAGCGACGGTCGTGGCGGCGCACGAGGTCGAGGAGCTTCTGCGTCGCGGGGCGGTAGCACTTGTCGGCCACCTTGCGCAGGATGCGCTCGTTGGCCTCGTTGTCGAAGTAGAACGGATCGGCCGAGAAGACCGAGTAGCGCCGCAGGCGCCAGGGCTGGTGCAGCTCGAAGTAGAAGCAGACGCTTGCCATGCGCGCAGCGTAGCGCGGCCGCGCGTCACTCGCCGTAGTACGCGCGGTACCACGCCACGAAGCGCTCCACGCCCGTCTCGACGGGGGTCGATGGCCGATAGCCCGTGTCGCGTTCGAGCGCGGAGACATCGGCCATCGTGTCGGGCACATCGCCCGGCTGCAGCGGCAGCAGGTTCATCGTGGCCTTGCGGCCCGTGCAGCGCTCGATGGCCGCGATGTAGTCGAGGAGCTCGACCGGGCGCGCGTTGCCGATGTTGTAGACGCGCCACGGCGCGTTCGAGCTGCCCGGGTCGGGGTTCGCCGCGTCGAACGCGGGGTTCGGCGCGGCGGGGCGGTCGAGCGTGCGCACGACGCCCTCGACGATGTCGTCGATGTAGGTGAAGTCGCGCCGATGGCGGCCGCGGTTGAACACATCGATCGGCCTGCCCGCGAGGATGTTGCGCGTGAACAGGAAGAGCGCCATGTCGGGCCTGCCCCACGGCCCGTACACCGTGAAGAAGCGCAGGCCCGTCGTCGGCAGGCCGAACAGGTTCGCGTAGGTGTGCGCGAACAGCTCGTTCGCCTTCTTGCTGGCCGCGTAGAGCGACAGCGGATGGTCGACGGGATCGCTCACCGAGAAGGGAAGCTTCGTGTTGCCGCCGTACACCGAGCTCGAGCTCGCGTACACGAGGTGCCGCGAACCCGCGTGGCGGCAGCCCTCGAGGATGTTCTGGAAGCCCACGATGTTCGAGTGGACATACGCGTGCGGGTTCTCGATCGAGTAGCGCACGCCCGCCTGCGCCGCGAGGTGCACCACGCGGTCGAAGCGGTGGCGCGCGAAGAGCGCCTCCATGCCCGCGCGGTCGGCCACATCGAGCTTCACGAAGGAGAATCCGCGCTTCGGCGCAAGGCGCGCGAGACGGGCCTCCTTGAGCGCGGGGTCGTAGTAGCCGTTCAGGTCGTCGAGGCCGACGACCTCGTCGCCACGGTCGAGCAGCGCATGCGCGACATGCGAGCCGATGAATCCCGCGGCACCCGTGACGAGGACGCTCATGCGCGCGAGTCTACCCGCTCAGGCGACGGCCACGGCGCGCGGGGTGAGCGCGCGTTCGGCCGCGGCCACCACGCGCGACAGGTCGTCGTCGGTCATGGCGCTGCCCGAAGGAAGGCAGATGCCGTGCGCGAACAGGCGCTCGCACACGGGCGCGCGGCGCGGGTCGTGCGCGAACATGCGGCAGCCCGCGAAGAGCGGCTGCATGTGCATGGGCTTCCAGGTCGGACGCGACTCGATCCGTTCGGCCGCGAGCGCGGCCATGAGCGCGTCGCGCGTGCAACCCGCGCATGCGGGGTCGAGCGTGAGCGCGGAAAGCCAGCGGGTCGAGCGGCTCCAGGTGGGCGACGGCATGAACGCGACGCCCGGCCGGTGCGCGAACGCGGCCTCGTAGCGGGCGGCGATCGCGCGGCGGCGCGCCACGCGGTCGGCCAGCGTGCGCAGCTGCCCGCGGCCGATGCCCGCGAGCACATTCGACATGCGGTAGTTGAAGCCCGCCTCGCGGTGCTCGTAGTGCGGCGCGGGCTCGCGGGCCTGCGTGGCCAGGAAGCGCGCGCGCTCGGCGAACGCAGGGTCGCGCGACACCAGCATGCCGCCGCCCGAGGTGGTGATGATCTTGTTGCCGTTGAAGCTGAGCGCGGCCACGCGGCCGAAGGTGCCGCAGCGGCGACCGTGCACGGTGGCGCCCAGGCTTTCGGCGGCGTCCTCGAGGATCGGCACATCGAACTCGTCGCACGCGGCCTCGATCGAGGCGTAGTCGCAGCCCTGGCCGTAGAGGTCGACCGCGACCAGCGCGCGCGGGCGGCGGCCCTCGGCGGCAAACGTCTCGAGCGCGCGGCGCAGCGCGGCGGGGGAGAGGTTCCAGCTCGACTCGTCGCTGTCGACGCACACGGGCTCCGCGCCGAGCTGGCGGATCGGGTTCGCGCTTGCGACGAAGGTGAAGCTCGAGCAGAGGACGAGGTCGCCCGGCTGCACGCCGAGCATCATCAGGCCGAGGTGGATCGCCGCCGTGCCCGACGAGGTCGCGCAGCAGTGCACGCGCTCGCCCGGCGCCGACAGCGTGTCGGACATCTCGCGCTCGAACGCGTCGACATTCGGCCCAAGCGGCGCGATCCAGTTGGTGCGGAACGCGTCCTCGACGAAGGCGCGCTCCTCGCCGGTCAGGTGCGGGGGGGAGAGCAGGATGGGGCGCGGTCCGGCGGTGGTCATGGCGGAGGGCGGCGTCGTGGAGAACCCGCGCCGCGGGCGGATCTATCGGCAAAAACCGCCTGAATGCGAGAGACCTGCGCCTCGGCGCACTGGCCGCCGCGCTACCGGTCGCGCTGCGCGCCCAGCCACGCCTCGAACATGAGGACGCACCAGATCTCGGCCGCCTCCCCGCCGCGGCGTCCGGCCAAGGTGTCGGACCAGAGCCCGCGCACGGCGGCGGGGTCGAGGTGGCCCTCGCGCGACAGGCGCGCTGGGTCGAGCAGATCCTCGGCCCACGGCCGCAGCGGGCCGCGCAGCCAGCGGAGGAGCGGCACCGAGAACCCCGTCTTCGGGCGCTCGAACAGCGCCCGCGGCACGCGCCGCTCGAGCACGCGGCGCAGGATCCACTTGCGCTCGCCCCCGCGGATACGCATCGACGGCGGCAGGCGGAAGGCGAGCGCCGCGAGCTCCTGGTCGAGGAGCGGCTCGCGCGCCTCGAGCCCGCAGGCCATCGTGGCGCGGTCGACCTTGGTCAGGATGTCGTCGGGCAGGTAGCGGTCGATGTCGGCGAGCATCATGCGCACGACGGGATCGAGCGCGGGGTCGATGCCGGCGAGCGCGTCGGCGGGCGCGGCGAACCCCGGCACGAGGCGGTCGGCGTCGTCCGACACGCGCGCAAGCGCGGCGTGGATCGCGCCGAGCGTGTCGAGCCCGACCACGCGCGCAAGCTTGTGCACGCGGTCGCCCGCGCGGTCGAACGGAAGCCCGGGAAGCGCGCGGCCGAGCGCGTTCGCGGCGCCGCGCGGCACGGCGCGCAGCAGACGCGCGACCGCGGGCCGCAGCGCGCGCGGCACGCGCGAAAGGCGTGCGGCGAGCGCGGGCGCATGGCCGTAGCGGTAGTAGCCGCCGAAGAGTTCGTCCCCGCCGTCGCCTGAAAGCACGACCTTGACGCGCGACGCGGCTTCACGCGCCACGAGCAGCGACGGGATCTGCGAGCTGTCCGCGAACGGCTCGTCCCAGCAGGCCGCCGCGGCGAGCGCGCCGAGGCGCGCGGCCTCGTCCGAACCGACGCGCAGCACCACATGCTCGGCGCCGAGGTGCCGCGCCACGGCGACCGCGTGCGGCGTCTCGTCGAAGTCGGGGTCGTCGGTGCCGACCGTGAACGCGAGCACGGGCCGCGACGAATGCTCCTGCATGGCCGCGAGCACCACCGACGAGTCGATGCCGCCCGAGAGGAACGCGCCGACGGGCACATCGGCCACCATGCGAAGGCGGACGCTTTCCGAGATCGCGCGCTCGACGGCGTCGATCGCCGCGCGGTCGTCGGCCGGGAGCGGCGCGCGCGCACCCTGCGCAGCCAGATCGTGCGCGCTCCACCAGCGCTCGACCACCGCCTCGCGCGTCCCGAGGTCGAGCCGCAGCAGGTGGCCGGGCGGCAGCGTGCGCGCCTCGCGGTGGATCGACATCGGCGCGGGCACGCAGCCGAAGGTCATGTACGCGTGCAGCGCGCGGCGGTCGATCGAGGTGCGCATCGCGGGGTGCGCGCGGATCGCGCCCAGTTCGCTCGCGAACAGGAACGCGGCGCCCGCGGGCACGGTGAACGCGCCGTCGGGCAGCGCGTGGCCGTGCGTGAGCGCGTAGCGGCACGGCTTCACGCCGAAGCGGTCGCGCGCGAGCCACAGCGTGCGCTCGTGGCGGTCGAGCAGCGCGAAGGCGAACATGCCGCGCAGCGCGCCGAGCGCGGCTGGCATGCCGAGCGCCGAGACCGCGGCGAGCAGCGCCTCGGTGTCGGATCGTCCGCGGAACGCGTGGCCGCCGCCGAAGCGCGCGCGCAGCTCGGCGTGGTTGTAGATCTCGCCGTTGAAGACGATCTCGTAGCGGCCGTCGTGCGCTCCGCCGTGGCTTCGCATGGGCTGCGCGCCCGCGTCGGAAAGGTCGAGGATCGAGAGCCGGCGGAACGCAAGGCCCGTGCGAGTCGCCGCGTCGTACGACACGCGCTCGTCGTCGGGGCCGCGTCGCGCGAGAACGCGCGCCATCGCCGCAAGCGTCGCGGCGGGGTCCTCCGCGCAGCCGGCATGGTCGACGAATCCCGCGAAACCGCACATGCCGCGAGGGTAGCAGACGGGCTACGCGCCAAGCGCGTCGGCGATCGCGGCGTTCACGAGGCGCGCGTCGAACCTGCGCCGCGCAAGCGCGGCCGAGGCGGCGCCCATGCGGGCGACGGCGGCCGGATCGTCGGCGAGCCGCAGGCATGCGTCGGCGAGCGCGCGCGCGTCGCGCGCGGGAACGAGCAGCCCGTTCACGCCGTCCTCGACCGTCTCACGGCAGCCGGGCACATCCGTGGTCACCACCGCGCGGCCCGTGGCCAGCGCCTCGAGCGTGCTCTTCGGCGCGCCCTCGCGGTAGGAAGGCAGCACGAACACCGAGCACGCCGCGAGCTCGCCGCGCACATCGTCGAGCCGACCCGCGTACTCGAGCACGCCGTCGCGCGTCCACGCGTCGAGCTCGCTGCGCGCGATCGCCGCGGGATTCGCGTCGATCCAGCCCACGAGCCGGAAGCGGCATGCGGGCCGCGCCGCGCGCACGAGCCGCGCGGCCGCCGCGTACTCGCGCACGCCCTTGTCGCCGAGCAGTCGCGCGACCATCAGGAACACGCACGCGCCTTCGGGCACGGGCCGCTCGGGAAACGCCTCGAGATCGACGCCCGAGCCGCCCACGATGCGCGCGTCGGCGCCCCGCGGCAGCAGGCCCGTCCGCGCGAAGTAGCCCTGGTCGTCGGCGTTCTGAAACAAAGTGCAGGTGGCGGCGCGCATCGCGCGCGCATAGAGCCCGCGCGCCACGACGCGGAGCAGCCGCGCCTTCAGCGAGCTTCCGATGAACGCGTAGCCGAGCCCCGTGATCATCGCCACGCGCCGCGGCACGCCGCACGCCGCCGCTGCAGGAAGCGCGTGGAACACGGGCTTCGGATTCGCGACGAACACGCCGTCGGGCCGCGTGCGGCGGAAGAGCGCGGCGTAGTGGCGGCGCGCCGCGAGCTCGGACAGCGGGTTCAGGCCCGTGCGGTCGAGCGGCGAGAACTCGCACTCGGCGCCGAGCGCGCGCAACGCCTCTTCGACCTGCGCGGCGCTCACCTCGACGGGCCGCGGCGTCGACACGACCACGCGGTGGCCGCGCGTCACCAGCTCGCGCACCAGCGCGCCGCGGAACGCCACCACGGTGTCGCCGATGCCGTTGACGAGGACGAAGGTCGACATGCCGACGCGCCGAAATGCGGGGAAATCTCCTCGGAACCGTCCGAGAAGGCCGCGAAGCCGCATCGAGCGCGCGGATCCGCAGCAAGGGCTCAGTATACTTGCGCCCTCGCCATGCGCCCCACCTTCGGAGCCGTGACTGCAACGCTGAACGCGCGGGGAACCGTCCTCGCCGCGGTGCGTTCCGTGATGGAGCAGTGCGAGGCGCCCGCCGAGTACACGGTGATCGACGGCGGCTCGGCCGACGGCACGCCCGAGCTCGTCGAGGCGGAGTTCGAGGCGCTGCGCGCGCGCGGCTGCACGGCCACGCTGCGCCTGCTGCGCCAGTCGCGCGGCCCTGGCATCGCGCACGCGTGGAACGAGGCGATCGACGGGCTCGCCAGCGAGGTCGTCGCGCTCGTCAACGCCGACGACTGGCTCGAGCCGGGCGCGGCGCGCGCCGCCATCGACGCGTTCGCCGCCTACCCGCGCGCCGACATCGTGCACGGAAACGCGCGCTTCCACGCCGCCGATGGCCGCGAGATGGGCGTGCTCGCCCCGACATGGGTGAACCGCCTCGGCATCCAGTGCCGCACGCTGCACCCCGCGACCTTCGTGCGCCGCCGCGTGTACGCCGAGGTCGGCGCGTTCGACCCGCGCTACCGCACCACGCTCGACTACGACTTCCTCGAGCGATGCTGGCGCCGCGGACGCCGCTTCCGCCACCTCGACCGCGTGCTCGCGAACTTCCGCCTCGGCGGCCTGTCGAACACGCACCGGGCGCAGGCCGACGCCGAGACCCTGCGCATCGGCCTCGCGCACTCGCGCACCAAGGTGCTGCCCCTCGCCGCATGGGCGGTGCGCAAGGCGCTCATGAGGCCCGCGGGGCTCGCGGGCTTCGAGCTCTGGCTGCGCGATCGGCCCGCGCCCGCGATGGCCGCGCGCGAAGTCGAGGTCAAGCCTGCGGCGGCACGGCCGCGCGAGCGTGTCGACGCGTGAGCGCGGACGCGCACACCGAGCGAACGACGCGCGCAGGCGGCCCCGAGCTCGTCAGCATCGTGGTGCCTTCGTTCAACCAGGCGCGCTGGCTCGGCGCATGCCTCGAGAGCCTGTTTGCGCAGGGCGATCCGAACCTCGAGGTGATCGTGGTCGACGGCGGGTCGACCGACGGCACGCGTTCGGTGCTCGACGCATGGCGCCCGCGCCTGTCCGCGTGCATCTCCGAGAGGGATGAAGGCCACGCACACGCGCTCGAGAAGGGCTTCGCCATCGCGCGCGGCGCCATCCAGGCGTGGCTCAACTCAGACGACCTGCACATGCCGTGGACGATCGCGCGGTGGCGCGAGGCGTTCGCGCGCGACCCGCGGCTCGAGATGGTGCATGGCGACCGCATCGTGATCGACGCGGACGGACGCGTGACGGGCTACCGCCTGCTGCCCGGCCACTCGCGCTACTGGCTCAATCGCTTTCCATGGACGCACCAGGAGACCGCCGCGTGGCGCCGCACGCTCTACGACCGCGTGGGCGGCATCGACCGCTCGCTGCGGTTCGCGATGGACTTCGATCTGTTCGCTCGGTTCTTCGAGCAGGGCCGCTGCGCGCACCTGCGGTCGTTCCTCGGGGCGTTCCGCTGGCACGGCGATTCGAAGAGCGCGCGCATCCAGGCCACGGTGGGCGCCGCCGACATGCGCCTCGTCCGCGCGCGGCTCGGCGTGGCGTCGCATCCGCGGCTCTCTCCGCTGCGCGTCGCGATGGGCCTTGCCGTGCGCGCGCGCACGCGCCTGCACACGCTGGCGCCGCACCGCCCGCCCGAGCGGCCGACCCGCACCGGCCTGCATGTGTCCGAGCTCTGGCCGCCCGAGCTGCGCGAGCCCGTGCGGCGCTTGTGGTAGAAAGAGCCCATGCGCGTCGTGCACCTCAGCACCTTCGAGCAGGCAGGCGGCGCCGCACGCGCGGCGCACGGGCTGCACCGCGCGCTGCTCGCCGAAGGGGTCGCGAGCGAGATGGTCGTGATGGAGCGCCAGTCGCGCGACGAGACCGTGCATGTCGCGGCGCGAGACCCGATCGACGCGCGCCTCGAGGCGCTCTGCGGACGCTTCTGGAGCGCAGGAAACCGCACGCCGCTCACGAACACCGCGTTCTCGATCGGCTTCGGCGCGTGCGACGCCGTGACGCACGACGCGGTCGGCCGCGCCGATGTGATCAACCTGCACTGGGTGCCGCAGCTGCTCGACGCGCGCGCGCTTGGCGCGCTTCGCGCGCTGGACAAGCCCGTCGTCTGGACGCTGCACGACGAGTGGGCCTACACGGGCGGATGCCACTACACGGCGGGCTGCGAGCGATTCCGCGAGAAATGCCGCGCGTGCCCGCAGCTCGCCCGCGATCCGCACTCGCTCGTCGAGCTGCGGTTCGCGCAGAAGCGCGATGCGTGCCGCGACGCGAGGATCGCGGTGGCGGCGCCGAGCCAGTGGCTCGCGCGGCGCGCCCGCGAGAGCGCGGTGCTGCGCGGCTCGCGCGTCGAGTGCATTCCCTACGGCGTCGACACCGATGTGTTCCATCCTTCCCGGCGCAGCGAAGGGCGCGCGCGCCTCGGCGCCTCGGACGACGAGTTCGTGCTTCTCTTCAGCGCCGAGGCGGCGTTCGAGCGCCGAAAGGGATTCGCCGAGCTCAAGGCTGCGCTCGAGGCGGCGCGCGCCTTGCTGCACGCCGACGCAGCGCGCTTGCGGCTCGCGGTGCTCGGGCACGCCTTCGGCGTCGAGCTGCCCGAGGGCTCCGTGACGCTCGGGCATGTCGCGTCGCGCGAAGAACTTGCCGCGATCGTGGCCGCGAGCGACCTCTACGCGATGCCTTCGCTCGAGGACAATCTTCCGAACGGCGTCCTCGAGGCGCTCGCGTGCGGAACGCCGTGCGTCGGCTTCGATGTGGGCGGCGTACCCGACATGCTCGACGGAACCCCTGGATGCACGGTGGTTCCGAAGGGCGCTGTCGCGGCGCTTGCGGATTCGTTCGTCGCGGCGATCCGCGGCATGCACGCCGTGCGCGCGCACCGCGGCGCGATCCGCGCCGACGCCGAGCGCCGCTACGCGCACGCGGTGCAGGCGCGCGCCTATCGCGGCCTGTATCGAGATCTTCTCGACGAGAAGGAGGATCGGCCATGAGCGCGGAAGACGGCGGCATCCGCTCGGAGCTTCGCGCGCAGGCCGAGGCCATGCTGTCGCAGATGGCCGAGCTCGAGTCGCGGATGGCGGCCGCGGAGCAGCGCGCCCGCGAGGCCGAGACGCGCATGCGCGCCGCCGAGCACGACGCGGCGGGCGCGCGCGCCTTCGCACGCGATGCGGAGGCGCGGATTGCGGCCGAGCGGCTGCGCGCCGAGGCCGAGGTGAACGCGCTCGTCTCGAGCCTCGAGTCGGTGCGCGAACTTTCGGGCAGGTTGGCCACGAGGCTGCTCGTGGTCGCGCGGATCCGGCGCGGAAGCGCGGCGAAACGATGAGCGGCGCACCGACGGTTCCCGCGCGCGTCGTCATGCTGAACGACATCGGCTTCAGTTTCGGTGCGGGTGGCGCGCTGCGCCGGCAGGTGCAGAGCCTCATGCTCGCCGGCTGCGATGTGGGCGTCGTGTGCGGCGGCGCGTACTGCGATGGTCGCGTCGTCGAGCCTCCGCCGTTCGACGCATCGACGCTGGTTCCGCGCGGCCGCGCGCCTTCTGGCCGGTTTCTCGGCGTTCGCGCGTTTCCCGCCGAGGCGACCTACGACCCTGCCGCGCCGCGCATCGCCAGCACGAAGGTGGTCGACGCGGTCGCCTCGTTCGCGCCCGACCTCGTGATCGGAGGCAACATCCATGCGGTCGGCTGGTCGGTGTCGACCTTCGAGGCCATCGCATCGCGCGGCATTCGCGTGTCCGCGTACCTGCACGACATGCACCTGCTGACGGGGCGCTGCGCCGCGTCGTACACATGCGCGCGGTACCTCGACGGCTGCGACGCCTCGTGCCCGACCTCGGACAGCTATCCGCGGCTCGCGCCCGCGCTGATTTCGGCCGAGTGGATGCTGCGTCGCCGCGTGTTCGTCGAGCGCGGCGTTCCGCTGGTCGCCAACAGCGGCTGGACGCGCGACACGGCGGTCGCCGCGTTCGGCGGCCGCGCGCGCGTCGATCTCGTGCGGCTCGGGCTCGACGACCGCCGCTTCGCGCCGATCGACCGCGCGCTCGCGCGCAGGCTGCTTCGGCTCGACGACGCGCCCACGGTGGGCTTCGGCGCCGTCGATCCCGCGGCCCCCGAGAAGGGCGCCGCGATCATCCAGGCCGTGATCGACCGCCTCGCGCCTCGCGGGATCCGCTTCGTCGCGTTCGGCTTCCGCTCCGGAATGTTCCGCGGCGCGCGCGCGCTCGGGTTCATCGACGACGAGCGCGTGCTGCCCGCCGTGTACTCGGCGCTCGACTGCTACCTGACGGCGTCCGCGGCCGAGAGCTTCGGCCAGACCGCGCTCGAGGCGAGCGCCTGCGGGGTGCCCGTGGTCGCGCTGCGGCGCGGCGGACTGGTCGACATCGCGCGCGACGGCGTCAACGGGCTCACCTTCGAGGAGGCGGATCCCGCGCGCATCGCCGACGCGGTCGAGGGCATCGCGCGCGACCCCGCGCTGCGCGACCGGTTCGGTGGCGCGGGCCGCGCGATCGTCGAGCGCGAGTACTCGCTCGAGGCCCAGTCCGACGCGTGGCTTCGCTACATGCGCGGAGGTCGCCCTTGATCCGCGATCTCCGTCGCCTCCTGCGCGCTGCGTTCGCGCCACAGGTTCCGCCGCGCTGCGAGCCATGCGCGTCGCCCGCCCCGCGCGACGCGCACGGACGGCCGCTCGTCTCGGTCGTGACCATCGTGCTCAACCGGCGCGGCACGCTTCCGCGCACGATCGAGTCGGTGCGCGCGCAGACCTATCCGCACCTCGAGTACATCGTGCTCGATGGCGGCTCCACCGACGGAACCATCGAGGTCATCGAGGCGAACCTCGACCGCATCGATCGCTGGCGCAGCGCGCGGGATGGCGGCCTCTACGAGGCGCTCAACGAGGGCGTGCGCCAGGCGCGCGGCGAGTTCATCCAGTTCGTGCATTCCGACGACTGGCTCGAGCCGCGCCAGATCGAGCATGCCGTGGAGACGGCCACGGTTGCGCAGGCCGACTATGTGCACGGCGACCTGATGCTGCACCTCGAGACAGGCGAGTCGGTGCGGGTGCCGGGCGCGCAGGACTGGGCTTCGCTGCGGCCGCGCGAGTTTCCCGCGATCCGCCACCCGACCGTGCTTGCGCGCCGCAGCCTGTACGAGCGCGTCGGGCTCTTCCGCACCGACACGCGCATCGCGAGCGACTTCGACTGGCTGTGGCGCACCGCGCGGGCGGGCGCCGTGGGCGCGTACGACCCGCGCGTGATGTCGCACATGGCCGAGGGCGGCGTGAGCACGCGCCGCCAGAAGCTCTGCCTGTCGGAGTATGTGGTCCTCACGGCCACGCTGCCCGCCATTCCACGCGGCATCTGCCGCGGGTACCTCTACCTGCTCGCCACGAACGGCATGCCCTTCGCGCTCCTGCGCAAGCCGTGGCATCTTGCGCGTGGCGCCGCGCGTCGGTGCCGCTCGGGCACGCGCGCCACGCTCGCCGTTCCGTACAGGCTCTTCCGCCGCACGCTTTCGCTTGCGAAGCGTGCTGGACGCGGAATCATCGTCGGAACTCAGCTCGAGCGGCCCGCCCGCGCCGCGTGGCGGTGGTGGCGCG
>JBJTOV010000422.1:0-9187 GCA_046074745.1 Planctomycetota bacterium
AGGTTGATCGCCTTCGCGCCGCGCAGGTAGACCTGCGACGCGTGCTCGGGCAGATACGCCATCTGGCGGTCGTACAGCGTCTGCCAGCTCAGCTGGTTCTCGGCGGTGTAGCCGTCGTAGCGCTGGCGGATGTAGACCTTCTCAATGTCGTCGTAGCCCGGCTCGCCGAAATGGTTCGCGTACTCCTGCGCGGCGTGGCCCTCGGGCCCGTCGATCATGGCGTGGTTCAGGCTGCCTGCGTACTTCTTGTCGCCGTCGGTCTGGCCCATGGGTCCTCGCGTTCGCCGCGCTGCGGCAGCCGCGATTCTACGGTGGACAACCCTGCGCCGTCATTCTTCGGCGCGGGGGTGCTTGAGGGCGGCCAGCGCCGTCAGGATTCGATAGAAGCGCCTGTGCGCGCCTGCGGGCGTGGTGCCGAGCTGCGCGGCGAGGACGGGCCAGTCGGCTCCGCGCAGCCGAAGTTCGAGCAGCGTCAGGTCCTCGGGTGCGATCGATCGGCGGATTCGCTCGATGAGGTCCGCGTCGTCATGGGAAACAGGCTGTTCGCCAGGCTTCGGCTCTGGCCGCTCGCGCAGCGCCTCGCCCGCGGCGCCCGCACGCTTTCGCTCGCGCACGGCCTCGCGCCTCGCCTCGTGCGCCGCATTGCGCGCGATGGCCGTGGCCAGCGCCAGCAAGCCATCGTCCGAGATCGATTCGAGCACCCTTCCGGCCTGCACGAGCACATCGGTCCTGCGCAGCGTGGTCGAGAAGACATCGTCGGTGCGTCCGACGGGTCCGCCGGTGCGGCCGAGCTGTGCGCGGATGCGGGATGTGAGAACCTCTCGTTTCGCGAAGAGTCGCGCGGCGATATGGTCGCGCGCGCGGGCGGAGTCTTCGGGTTCGCTGACCATCGCCAGCAGGATACCCAGCCGCTACAGGCACGAACAACGGTACGACAGCGTCAGCAGGTCGAAGTACAGGGAGCACTCGAGCACGGGGGGCGTGCAGTCGCCGTCGCAGTCAAGGTAGAACTCGCCCGTGTCCGGATCGAAGATCACATTGAGGCGGCACGAGGCACCCGCGACCTCGAGGATCTCGACCACCTCGCCCGCCGTGTTGAAGCGGATGCCTCCGCAGGTGAACGAGCCGCCGGGAAGCGTCACGCCCGGCGCAGGCCGCAGCGGAATGCGAAGCGGCGAGGTCGTGCCGTCAGGAGCGCTGATGGGAACGCGGATATACGCAGGGGCGCCTTCGGGCGCGGCGATTTCGCCATGGGGGCTTGGGTGGGATTCGCCCGAACCATTGGCTTGCGCGCTCGAAACGAGCAGCACGCGCGGAGTCGCCGACGGCTCGCTCAGCATCATTCCGGCTGCGAACATCAGGATGAGGAGCAGGGCGAGTGAGCGGGAGACGCGCATCGGCGGGGGGCGTGCTGCGCTGCGACACGCACGACTTTCCCCCTACTGACGCAATGGCACGAGCAGTGACGGAAGATCTCCAGAATTGTCGGATTCAGGATGCAGCAGCCGGAGCTGGCCATTCGGCAGCACCTGAATCCCCTCGAGCTCGATGGAGCGCCCGCCGAGCTCGGGGATCACCATCCTGAACCCGATGGCCTCGCCTCGTTCATTTACCCGCACCCCGCGCAGCCGCCCCGACTTGCCAAGCTGGTCGACGACGAGACCCGCCGTGGGAATGCCCCCCTTCGGCGGCTGGTAGTACCACGCACCGAAGGCAAGCCCGCCCGCGAGCGCGGCTCCCGCGAGCGCGACGATCACCGCGCCCCTGCGGGCGGCGTGCCGCCGGGTTCGCGGAGACGCTGCGCCGAGCGCCGCACGCGACACGCGGCCGTGCCCGCGCTCGAGCGCCCAGCGCGCCACGCGCGACAGGCCGCGCTCGACCGGCGTCCGCGCCAACGCTCCGGCCATGTGCACAAGACGCGCGCGATCCGCATGGCGTCCCGCGTCGGTCGCCGCCTCGGCACAGCCGAAGTCGATGAAGTACGCGCTTCCGTCGGCGCGGACCATGATGTGCTCGGGCTTCAGGTCGCCGTGGCAGAGTCCCGATGCATGAAGCTGTTCGAGCGTGCGCGCGGCCTCCGCCAGGTCGTCGGCCGATCCGACCTGCCGACACGCCTCGTGCCGGACCACCAGGTACGCCGCAGCGGCCGGCGGCGCGTGGAACACCACCAGCATCGGCGCGCAGCGCGCCGGCACACGCAGCAGCGCCCGTGTTTCGCGGAGCGCATGCTCGCGCGCCTCGGATCCGATCGCATCGTCGTAGCGCTTCACCACGACGAAGACCTCGTCGGCGCCTTTGGTCAGCAGCTCGTCGCGCGCGAGCCACGACTCTGCGGTTGACCCGTTCCCAAGACGCTCGGTCAGTCGGAAGCGGCCGAACACCAGCTCGCCCTCGCGCAGTTCGGCGGGCGCATCGCCCTCGATGCCGAAGGCCAGCGCGCATGTCACGATCGCGTCGGTGAACTCAGGATGCAGCCGCGCAAGCTCTGCGGCCGCGGCGAGCGGCTCGGACGAGCCTGCCAGCACGCACTCGATCGCCGTCTCCAGCGCAAGCGGGATGTCGCGCAGCGCCGGGATCGAGTTCAGGTAGCGTTCGAGCGTGGGCGTGCGGCCAGCGCCGCGCAGCGTCTCCGCATCGCGCTCGATGGCGAGCGACAGCGCGAGGCCATCCGTCTCGCGCGCGTCGATCGATGTCATCGGTTCGCTCTCCGCCACGCGCCCAGTATCTCACGGCTGCGCAGCCGCGCAACGATCAAACCCGCAACTTCGCGCGGGGATTCAGCCCGCCGCCAGCTCTTCGAGCGCCTCGATCGCGTCGTCGGCGTCGACGAGCGGCGGTTCGACGGGAATGCGGTGCACCTCGAAGCGCCCGCGCACATCGAATCCAAGCGGATCGACCCCCACAAGGCGCGGATCCTCGATGTCCATGCCCGCCGCGCGCGCCGCGGCCTTGCGCAGCGCGTCGCGCTTGGCGCCGTTCGCCTCGCGGCAGAGGCGCGCCTCGTCCTTCGCAAGCGGGTTCGGCTGCATCAGCGCGAGCCCGTCCAGCATGTTCCCGCCGAAGCGCGCGCAGTCGATCGACAGCCGCGCCCAGCGCACATCCTCGGGCTCGCCGTGGTAGATGCGCCAGCGGTCGCAGAGCGCCGCGTCGTCGCCCGAATCGCGGATCTCCTCGAGCGTGAGCTGCAGATGCATCGACTCCGCGTCCTCGTCGGGCAGGAAGAGCGCCACATCGAGCGCGCGGATCATCGCGACCATCACGGGCGCGACCAGCGTGCCGTCGGGCGCGACGACCACCTTGATCGCGACATGCTCGTCGTCGAAGCGGATCGTGCCCGCGAGATGGCTGCGCAGGAACTGCTGCGCATCGCGGATGAAGGCCTCCTCGGCGGACGGTTCCGGAGCTGACATGGCGCGATCCTACCGCGCGGCTACCAGCGGCGCAGGAAGAGCTCCGACTGGAGCTCGGCCTGCCGCAGGAACATCGACTCGCCGTCCACGCAACGCGCGCCGCGCGCACGCGCCTCGCGCAGGAACGGCGTTTCCTTGGGCGCGTAGACGGTGTCCATCGCCACGGTCGATGCGTCGATGAACGCGTCGTCGGGCATCGGCGAGCCCTTCGGATCGGGACCGCCCTCCATGCCGAGCGGCGTGCAGTTGACGAGCGCGTGGAAGCATTCGCATCGCGGCGCGTTGCAGCGGAAGTCGGCCTCGTCGCCCGCGACCACGCGGGTCGGACGGCCGTCGGCGCGCGTGCGGCCCGAGAGCGCCTGCGCCAGCGCCTCGGCGCGCGCGCGATTTCGGTTGAACACCACCACCGTCGCGCCTGCGAGCGCGAGCCCGCCCGCGACCGCGCGCGCAACGCCGCCCGCGCCGAACACCGCGACGCGCGCCTTGTCAAGCGCCGTGCCGTTCGCCGCAAGCGCCGCGCCGAGCACCTCGACCGCCGCGGGCATGTCGGTGTTCAGCGCGCGCAGCCGCTCGGCGGCCGGGGCCCCGTGCGGCGCGACCACCAGCGTGTTCGCGGCGCCAAGCCACGCCGCATCGGCGTCCACCGTGCCTCCGCGCTCCTCGACGAAGCGCACGAGGTGCTCCTTGTGCGGGATGGTCACGCTCGCGCCCGCGAAATCCAGGCGCTCGTGGTCGACGAGCGCGGCCATCGTGGCCTTGAAGTGCTCCCACTCGGGAGGAACGGGAATCGGCAGGTACACGCCGTCGTAGCCGCGCTCTGCGAAGCGCGCGTTGTGGAACGAAGGCGACCGCGAGTGCGCGACGGGCCATCCCGCCACGCCGAACACGCGCGTCGCGGGCCCGACCGCGCCGAAGCGGTAGAGGTCGCGCAGCTCGCGCACGCTCGGCTGCCCGGGCGCGGTGCCCGTGCCTTCGGCGTCCGACGCGAAGGTCAGGAATCCGCCGAACTTGGGCGCGAGCACGCGGCTCATCAGCCCGAACTCGCCCATGCAGAGCGCGATCGTCGGCTTCGCGCGCACCGCGAGCAGGTCGAACGCCTCGAGGTTGTCGCGCACGCTGCGCGCCATCCACGCCAGCTTGGCGACCGCGACCAGCGGATCGCGCTGCAGCGCCTCGAAGCGCTGCGTGAGGTCGGCGGGCCGCCCGTCGAAGTCGTGCGCGCTGGCCACGATGCGCGCGGGCTGGTCGCCGTCGCCCGCGTCGTCGCGCGGCGCGGCCGCGGCCAGAAACAGGCTTCGCGCAAGGTCGTTCGAGAGCGACGCATGCTCGACATCGACCATGCGCGGCGCGCCAGGCCCGCGCGCGACGCGCGCAAGCAGCGCCAGCCGCTCGTTCTCGGAAAGCGCGCACGCGCCGCCCTCGGCCTCGGAGCGGATCGTCACGATCGCGGGCATCGGCGACTCGCGCACGAGCCGCATCACCGCGTCGAACGCGCCCTCGCACGAGGCGAGCCCGTCGCAGCGCCACTCGACGAGCCGCGCCCCGAACAGCCGCGCACGCGCGGCGCGCTCGAGCGCCGACGGGATTTCCTCGGGCGCGTTCACGGCGATCGGCGTGCAGGCAAGCGACATGTCAGCGGTCCGTCACGCTCTTCGGGATCATGCGGTAGGTGACCGCGTACGGCAGGATGCGGCACATGCCGGCGGCGAACTTGTTGAAGAGCCCGGGCAGCACCACGGGCCTGTTGCGCTCGACGCCCGCAAGCCCCGCGAGACACACCGTGCGCGCATCGAGCCACATGGAGCGCGGCAGGCGGTTCATCTCCTCGCGCACGCCGAGCACATCGTGGAACTCGGTGTAGGTGAACCCTGGGCACAGCGCCGTGCAGTGCACGCCCGTGCCGAGAAGGTCGGCGCGCAGCGCGCGGCTTGCGGTCGTCATCAGGCACTTCGTGGGCCCGTACAGGCTTCCGGGCGGCTCGGGCGCCATCGACGCCAGGCTCGACACATTCAGCACGCGTCCGCGCCCGCGCCGCACCATCGACGGCAGGAAGAGATGCGTCAGGTGCAGCCACGAGGTCACCATCACCTGAAGGAAGTCGGCGTGGGTGGCCCAGTCGCTTTCCATGAAGCGGCCCTTCACCGCGTAGCCCGCGTTGTTCACGAGCACATCGATCTCGAGGTTCGACGCGCGCACCGTGTCGGCGATGCGGCGCGGCGCCGCGACATGCGACAGGTCCTCGGCGATCACCATGGTGCGCGCCCCGTGCCGCTCGGCGAGCTCGCGCTTGAGCTCGACCAGGCGCTCCTCGCGCCGCGCCACCACGACGAGGTCGTGCCCGCGCTCGGCGAGGATGCGCGCCATCTCGCGGCCGATTCCCGCGCTCGCGCCCGTCACCAGCGCGATGGGCCGCGGCTGTCCGTCATTGGTCGGCTCGGGCATCGCTCAGTACTTCCAGCTGAAGAAGACGCCGAGGAACGCCGCCGCGTCGACATCCTCGCGCGCAAGCCGGTTGCCGGCGCGGTCGTCGAGGGTCATCTGCTCGGCCACCTGCACGCCCGCGACCAGGTCGAGCCGCGCGCCGCACTTCGCGCGCATCGTGGCGCGCAGCCACACGGGCAGGCCCTCGTCGGTGCCCACGCCCTCGGCGCGCGCGGGATCGCCCGAATCATCGAGCCGGAAGCGGCGGTAGGTGTAGCGGCTTCCCAAGGCAAGCTCCATGTCCTCGGCGAAGGTCCAGATCGCCTCGAGGCCCGCGCCGCCCGGAAACGCCTCGGGCCCTGCGAAGTTCGAGAGGCGGAACTCCTTGCACGGCTTCCAGTCGACCAGCAGCTGCGGCACCACGAGCATGTCGTCCTCGATGCGCGTGATGGCGAGCACGCCCGCGCCGAGCATGAACTCGCGCGAGAACGCGTAGCTTGCGCCGAGCACGCCGCCGAAGCTCGCGCTGTCCCATGCGTCGGCGTCGTTCTCGCCCGAGAATTCGACCAGCACGCGAGCGCTCGCGCGCCAGCGCTCGTCGAGCACGAAGGTCGCGCCCGGCGAGATCAGCGCCGACTGCACCGCGCTCCACGGCGTTCCGCCTGCGGCCGCGGTCAGCGCGCCGCCGTCGTCGAAGCCGTACCACGAGCCCTACCACTTGAGCGAGAGGTCCCACTGGTAGGTCTCGCTCGGCGTTCCCGCGATCGAGAGCCCGCCGAACGCGCGGTCGACCGACACCTCGCCGCCGCCGTCCTCGAAGTCGGCGGCGAAGAAGTGCGCGTAGCCGCCCGAAAGCGTGTACTTCAGGTCGCCGAGCGCGCCCGACACCGACGCTCCCGCCTCGGTCGGCGCGGACGCGGGCTCCTGCGCGGGCTGCCGAGGCGTGTCCTGCGCGGCGGCGGCGGCGCACGCGGCGATCGCCGCGATGGTTGCGATGGTCTTCATGTTGCGTTCCTCATGCGGCGTTGCGTGCGCGCTCAGCGCGCGTCGAGCACCAGCGTCTCGATGATGTTGGTCACGATCTCGTCGGTCGAGCGGCCCTCGGCCTCGGCCTCGAAGTTGAGCAGGATGCGGTGGCGCAGCGCAGGCAGCGCCACCGACTTGATGTCGTCGAACGCGACCGCCGTGCGCCCCGCGAGCAGCGCCTTCACCTTCGCGCCGAGCACCAGCGTCTGCGCCGCGCGCGGGCTCGCGCCGAAGCGCAGGAACTGGTTCGCCATCGGCGTCGCGAACTGTCCGCCGGGATGCGTGGCCAGCACCATGCGCACCGCGTAGTCCTGCACATGCGGCGCGATCGCCACGCTGCGCACCAGCTTCTGCGCGGCCACGATCGCGGGCCCGTCGAGCACGCGCTCCACCTTCGGCTGCTCGCCCGCGGTGGTGCGGTCGAGGATGGTCGACAGCTCCTCGCGGCTCGAGTAGCCCACCACGAGCTTGAAGAAGAACCGGTCGAGCTGCGCCTCGGGCAGCGGATAGGTGCCTTCCTGCTCGATCGGATTCTGCGTGGCCATCACGAAGAACGGCCGCTCGAGCTCGTAGGTGTTGCCGCCCACGGTCACGCTGCGCTCCTGCATGGCCTCGAGCAGCGACGACTGCGTCTTGGGCGTCGCGCGGTTGATCTCGTCGGCCAGCACGATCTGCGCGAAGATCGGCCCCTTGCGGAACTGGAAGTCGCGGCCGTTCTCCGTCTCGACCACGATCGTGGTGCCCGTGACATCGGCGGGCATCAGGTCGGGCGTGAACTGGATGCGGTTGAAGCGAAGGTGGAGCGCCTGCGAAAGCGTGCGGATGAGGAGCGTCTTGCCAAGCCCGGGCACGCCTTCGAGCAGGCAGTGGCCGCCTGCGAACAGGCACACGAGCACGCCGTCCACGGTCTCCTGGTGGCCGACGACGGCCTTCGCGATCTCGGCGCGCGTCCGCGCGTATGCGTCGCGGAATGCCTGTGCCTCCGCCTCGATGGTGCCCGCGTTCATGGTCGACATGGCGCGCATGGTACGGATCCGTGCAGGAAACGGAGGCCGCGCCTAGGCTTCCCGACCATGAAGCGCTTCGTGAAGTGGACCCTGATCGGCCTGTCCGCCCTGGCGGCGACCACCGTCGCGACCGGCGTGTGGCTGTGGAACGACCCCGCGCGCGCGTTCGCGCTGGCCATGGCGGCCGGCCACGCGAACGCAGGCGTCGCGGAGCGCTTTACCGAGATCGACGGCCATCGCTGGCGCGTGCTCGACTCCGATCCCGCCGCCGCGGCGGACCGCCGCACCGTGCTCGTGCTGCACGGGCTCGGCACCACCGCCGAGGCGATGATGGGCGTCGCGCCGATCCTGAGCGACCGCGCGCGCGTCGTCGTGCCCGACCTGCCCGGCTTCGGCGACAACGGCCTGCACGGCGACATGCCGCACGACTGGCGCTTCTATGTCGATGCGATCGAGCGCTTCCGCGCGCACGAGGGCCTGGGCACGGTCGATGTCGTCGGAACCTCGATGGGTGGCGCGTTCGCCGCCGCCTACGCCGCGACCTATCCCGCGTCGGTGCGCCGCGTGGTGCTCCTGTCGCCCGCGGGCGTGAAGGCGCCCGTGCAGAACGCGTTCATGAAGCGCGTGGCCGATGGCGAGATCCCGCTCGACATCAAGGACGACGCCAGCCTCGACGAGGTGCTGCGGCTCAACTTCCCGAGCCCACCGCCCATGCCCGCGCCCATCCGCCAGGCGTTCATCGACCGCGCGATCGAGCGCCGCGACGCGCTCCTGCGCATCATCGAGGACCTGCGCCCGTTCCTCCTGAGCGGCGTCGAGCCGCTGCTGCCGTCGATCAAGGCGCCCGTGCTCGTGCTCTACGGCTCGCTCGACCAGCTCACCGATCCGTCGATGATGGCGGTGTGGCGGCTCGGCCTGCGCGACATGCAGGGCGAGGTGTTCGACGGCGCGGGCCATGTGCTGCTCTACGACAAGCCCGAGCAGGTCGCGGAGCGCATGCGCCGATTCCTCGAGTAGCCTTCGGCAGCCTCGACGGTCCTCGCGCCGCGCCCTGCGCGCTATTCGCCCGCGATCCTGCGCGCCAGCCGCTCCACCGACAGCGGGCTCGATCCTTCGGCCTTGTTGTTCACCACCACCCACGCGCCGAGCCCCGCGGCGAGCGCGCCCTTCGCAAGGCGCGCGAGCGCGGCGCAGCTCGCGTCGTCGGGCTCGACGATGCGGTCGAACGGCGCGTAGAGGTCGCGCGCATCCTCGTATCGGTGGTTCGCGCGCAGCATCCAGCGCATCACGAGCGGCCGCGTCGCGTCGAGCGCGAGCTCGCGC
>JBJTOV010000423.1:0-4998 GCA_046074745.1 Planctomycetota bacterium
CGGTCCCGAACCAGTAGCGCTCAGGGTCGTAGAGCGTCTCGTCCCCGATCCTGTTGTCGCCATAGGACTGCGCGAGCCATGCGGGATCGATCGGCGCGGGCTCGAGCACGCGGCCCGTGCGCTTCTCGCCGTCGCGCTCCACGGTGATCTCGCGCTTCAGCTGCCCGTACTCGTAGCTGCCGCCGCCGAACACGAGGTCGGCGTTGCCGCCGATCGGACGCCCCTCGCGCAGCGCGGCCTCTGCGTTCGCATCGAGGATGCGGCGGATCTCGCTGGTTCCGCCCGGGGTGTTCCACACGACGGTCGCGGGGCGGCCATGCGTGCGCTGGTGCCATGCCTCGAATGCGCGGCCGAACTCCGCGCGGATCTGCTCGTTGTGCGGCGTGTAGATGATCACGGTGGCCGCGCCCTCGGCGGCCTGCGTGTTGCCGCGCGCAAGAAGGACTGGCATGGCCGCCAGCACGGCGAGCAGCGCAGGAAGGATGTACTTGCCGGGATTCATGGCGTCGCCCTCAGCGTGCGTGGCCCGTGATGGCGCGGATCTCGTCGGCGAACGCGCGTGCGGCCGCGCGCACCGACGCGGTCCACGGCGTGCCCTGCGTCCACGCGGGGTAGATCACCGAACGGCTGGCGGTGATCAGCGCGCCGCGGCTTCCCCGCGTGAAGCAGGCGCGAACATCGTCGGCGGTGCCGCCCTGCGCGCCGTAGCCCGGTACGAGGAACAGCGTGTGCGGCATGCGCGCGCGCAACGCCGCGATCTCGTCGCGCTTGGTCGCCCCCACCACCGCACCGAGGCAGGAGAACCCGCTTGCGCCCACCGAGGGACGCCCGAGCTCGCACACGAGGTCGGCCACCGCCTCGGCCACCGTGCGTCCGTCGGCCAGCCTCAGCGCCTGCAGCGCGTCGCCCGAGGGGTTGCTCGTTCGCACCAGCGCAAAGCTGCCATGGCCCTCGGCGAGGAACGGCTTGATGCCGTCGGCGCCGAGATAGGCGCTGATCGTGGTCCAGTGCGCCCCGCCCGCGCGCGCGCTTGCCGCGTAGTGCTCGGCGGAAATCCCGATGTCTCCGCGCTTGAAGTCGAGGAGCACCACGAGCCCCGCGGCGCGCGCCGAGGCCACCACGCGCCACATGGCGGCGTAGCCCGCGGCGCCGTAGCGCTCGAAGCACGCGGCCTGCACCTTGACGGCGGCCGCGTCGCCCGAGACCGCCTCGACCACGCCCTGCGAGAACGACTCGATCGCCGCAGCGCACGAGGCCGCGTCGGCCGCGTCGCGCGGCGCGATCGCCGCAGGCAGCCGCTCGACCACGGGGTCGAGCCCCACGCAGGTCGCGGAGCCGATCGCGTCGATGCGCGCACACAGCGCGTCGGCGGCGTGAAAGGCGATGTTCGTCGGGTTGCCCATGGCGTTCGCGGTGGCGCAGGCAGACATCATGGGCGCGATTGTAGAGGCCGCGCGATCAGCCGTTTCCCGCCGGCTTTCCGTGCGAATCGCACAGGGTGCGCAGGTAGCGCCAGCTGTAGATCCCCGTGTCGTGGCCGTCGCTGAAGCGGATGCGCAGCGCGTAGTGGCCGACGGGCTCGACCGCGTCGATCCGCAGCGGACCCGCCGACTTGCCCGCAGGCAGCACCGTGAGCGGGTTGCGGGCCATCTGCTCGCGCAGCTGCCGGGCGTCGGCCGAAGGCGAATGACGGCGCAGGTCGACCACCGACAGGAACCGCGCACCGCCGTCGTCCCACCGCACGGTCATGCCGCGCTCGCGGTCGACATCGAGGTGCAGCGGGCGAGGTTCGGGCGCGGTCGGATCCATGGGCCGCCATGCTACGCTCGACGCATGCAGGACGGCGACATGCGAATCCTTGCACCGGACGAGGTTCCGCAGGCCCTCCGCGCCGACGGGCGCGCGTTGTTCGCGGCGTCGCATGTGATCGCGCCCGACGAGACGAGCGCGCTGGTTCCGCATGCGAACAACATCGTGATCCTCGGCTGGATCGACCGCATCGCGTCGCTGCATGGCGCCGCGGCGGGCGCCGCGCGCGAAGCGCTCGCGCTCGAGGGCCGCATGTGGTTCGTGGCGCGGCACGAGGTCGACTATCTCGGCGAGGGCTTCGCGGGGGACGAGCTGGTCGTCGCGACCTGGGTCGAGTCGCTCGGCCGCACGAGCCTGATGCGCGCGACGCGCATCGTGCGCCGCGGCGACGGCAAGGAGCTGGTGCGCGCGCTCAGCCGCTGGGCGCTCGTGGATCTCGCGTCGCGCAAGCCCGTGGCCATGCCCGAGGCCGTGCGCGCGGCGCTTGCGGGCCGCGGACAATGAAAAACCCCGTTCGATCAGGGTTCTGAGCAAACGGGGCGGAGGGGAGAAAGATGACGAGGTCGGCCGTCGGGAAGCCCAACGGGTCTTGCCATCGCGTCGCACGGCTCGCGCGCAGGCTGCGGACATTCGGAGAACACCCGCGACGGAACAGTTGTTCGGCGCGAGGCCTTCGGGCTCCACACATTTTTCCGAAGCCGCCGCGTGGACGCCACGCCGTCTCTGCACGCAAATCCCGCCGAACGCGCGGTTTCCGCGCCTCGCGCCCGCGCGAGGGCCGCGTGCGGCCGCGCAATCGCGGCTACCCTCTCCGACCATGGCTCGCTTCGCGCTTCCTCGGATCGTGTGCTCGGCAATCTTTGCCGCCGCCTGCGTCGCGTGTTTCACCGAAGATTTTTCGGCATCGGCCGCCGCAACCTCCCCGCCGAGCTTCGAACGCGCCCCCGACGGCGGCGCCGTCGACGGCCAGCGCGTGGTGCAGAAGGCGGGCCCCCGCAAGCAGGTCGTCGCGATCATCCCCGACCGCACCACGGGCCGCGACTGGGGGCTGCGCTACCTCGCCGAAGCGGTGGAGGACCTGAACCGCGCCGAGCCCGATGCGGTGTTCTGCGTGGGCGACCTCGTGCAGGGCTATTCGCGCGACCATGCGCATGTGCGGCGCGAGCGCGACGACTTCCTGCGCGTCGCGGGCGGCCTGCGCATGCCGTTCTATCCGACGCCCGGCAACCACGATGTGGTGAGCGGCGCGCGCGATGCCCGCGACCGTTCGTTCGCCGACGAATACCGCGCGCTGTTCGGGCCGCTCTACTACTCGGTGGAGCTCGACCTCGCGAGCTTCGTGATCCTGAACACCGAGGACGGCGAGGGGCAGGTGCAGCCCGGGTTTTCAGACGAGCAGCTCGGGTGGCTCGATCGCGAGCTCGCGGCGCTCTCCGCGCGCGGCAAGCCGATCGTGCTTCTCTTCCACCGCCCGCTGTGGGATGTGAAGAGCGCGCGCTGGGACGAGCTCGTGCAGCCGCTTCTCGTGAAGCACGGCGTCGACTCTGTGATCGCGGGCCACTACCACGCGCTGCAGTGGCTTCCGCCGCGCGACGGCATTTCATTCCTCCTGCTTGGAACCTGCGGCGGCGCGATCGACCAGCACCCGCTCGCGGGCCAGCTGCAGCATGTCTCGTTCCTCGTCGTCGACGAGACGGGCGCGATCCGCGTCTACCACCAGATCGCGGGCTGCACGCTGCCCGCCGACTGGATCGTGAAGGAAGACCAGGACCGCGCGTATCGGCTGAAGGGCGCGAAGGATGCCGTGCGACTCGACGGCGCGGTGCCCGATCCGATCGGCCAGGCGTGCGACGCGACCATAAAGGTCGAACTGCGCAATCCGATCGACCGCGAGGTCACCTTCGCCTTCTCGCCGTCGCGCGAGCCGCAGCCATGGCGCGTCGTCGACCGCATGGACGGCGGCCCGATCGAGCGGTCGTGGACAAGCCGCACCGCCATCGACACCTTCAACCCGTCGACCACCGATCTCGGCACGCCGTTCGACCTCGCGCTTCCCGAGCAGCCCGTGCGCGTCGCGCCCGGCGAATCGCGCGTGGTCGAGGTGCGCGTGCGTTCGAAGCCGATGGCGCTGCCGCCGCAGCCCGCGCCGTTCGAGATCGTGGCCACCTTCGCCGACTCGCGCGGGCGCACCGTTCCGATCGTGCTGCGCCAACGCGTGCCGATCGCGCGGGTCGTCGATGTGGCGGCCACCGCGAACGCGGCCATTCCCTATCCGATCGCGGTGTGGAATTGGAGCGAGTACGACACGCCCGAGGCGAACGCGACCGCGGGTTTCTCACGGGACGCCGCAGGAAACCTGCGCATCGACCTCGTGGTGCCCGACCGCAGGCTGTCGGGGGACGCGAAGCCGAGCGATGCCCGTGCCGCGCTGGGCGACCCGCTGGGCGACGCCGTCCGCCTGACCTTGGGCGAAGGCGAGACGCAGCGCGAGTACCTCGTCACCTTCCGGAACGGCTCGCCGGCGCCAGTCGTGCGGGAGTCGACCTCCGCGGGCATGAAGATCTCCGACGACCTTACCGTCGCGCTCATCCCCGAGGAGGCTCGTTGGACGCTCGTCGTGTCGGCCAAGCCCACGGCGCTGCCGCAGGGAGCCCCCCTCGAAGGCCTCGCGATCAACCTCGGGGTCGCCGACAACGACGAGACCTACCACACCCAGTGGCGTTTCCTCGCCCCAAAGGCCACCCCTGCCCGACTTCGCCTGCGCCGCTGAACGCGGACTTGACCGAACGCCCCCGTGGCCGTTCAATAGCCTTGTTCGGAGACTGTGACGCTTCGGCGCTCATCAGGCCGATCACACCCCACCCCGAGGCGCTCCGCGTGTCGCGGCCGCGCGGCTCGGGCCAGTTCGCGAAAGGACTCCCCTATGAAGAACCTCCTTGCTCTCGGCCTGCTCGGCGCCTGCGCGCTGCTCACGGCCTGTGGCCCCGACAGCGGTTCGGTGACCACGATCGATTCGGCGCAGGTTCGCCCGCCCGCGGCCGATGGCGCGAAGGCCGCGCCTCCGGGCGACGGCATCAAGCTCGGCTCGAACAGCGGCCAGGGCGCTCCGCCGCCGAAGAAGTCGGAGTGATCCGGCAGATTCGGTGACGAGATGAACTCGACCACCACGCGGGGCGCCCTTTCGGCGCC
>JBJTOV010000424.1:0-5694 GCA_046074745.1 Planctomycetota bacterium
CCCAGGACGACAACATCTTCGCGAAGGAAGGCGGCGACAACGGAGCCGACTCCTACCTCTGCGTGTGCAAGTCGGTGACCGGTGGAGGCACGACCTACACCTTCAACATCACCTGGGATTGATGCTCTCGGAGTGAACCCGGACTGTCGAAGATAGATCCGCCAGCAACATCCAGCCGCCGGCCCAGGGCAACCAGGGCCGGCGGCTGTGCTTTTAGTGCGGGGTTTTGATGCTGGGCTTTTCATGCTGGAATCTGCCGCTCGGTTTCCCGCGCTGGGTTTCCGCCACGGGTCGCGCGCATCGGCCCCGCGTACCATGCGCGCCATGCGCGGGATTCCGGCCGTCATCGCCCTGCTCCTTGCCCTTCTCGCCGCGGCGGCTCCAGCGCAGATCGCCCGCGCGCAGGGCGGCCCCGTCGCAGTGCCCGCCGCGCGCAAGGCCGAGCGGATCGCGGTGCTGCCCGTCACAGGCGGAATCGACGAGGTCACGCTCTGGTCGCTCGAACGAAGGCTCAAGGCGGCGGGCGCGCAGGGCTACGACGCCGTCGTGCTCGAGATCGACACCCCGGGCGGCCGGGTCGACTCCATGCTCGACATCTGCCTGCGCCTGAAGAGCGACGCGCCCGTCAACACGGTGGCGTGGATCAGGCCCAAGGCGTTCAGCGCAGGCACCTTCATCGCCCTCGCCTGCCGCGAGATCGTGGTGGCCCCGGGCTCGGTGTTCGGCGACGCGGCGCCGATCGCGGCCATCCCGGGGCTCGGCGTGCAGCCTCTGCCCGCGGCCGAGCGGGCCAAGCAGGAATCGCCGCTCCTCGATGAACTCGATGCCGCCGCCGCGCGCCGCGGCGACGATCCGCGCCTGCTGCACGCCTTCGTCGCGGTCGAGAAGGAACTCTGGCTGATCGAGCGCGCCGGCGACGGCGTCCGCCGCTTCGCCGACCGCGACGAACTGCGCACGCTCGGGCTCGACCCCGCTTCGGCGCTCGCCAAGCCGACCGACGCGACGCCCGCGCGACCGCGCAGCGCCGCGGAACTGCCGCTCGGCGAGTCCGACCGCGGCCAGTGGCGCATCCTCGAGCCTGTCGACGACGGCTCGCGGCTGCTCGTCGTCCAGTCGGACGAGGCGCTGCGCTGGGGGCTCGCGGCCGCCGAGGTGCGCGACGACGAGGCGCTGCGCGCGTTCTTCGGCGCCGATTCCGTCACGCGGTTCGGCGAAAGCTGGACCGAGGGCGTGGTGCGGTTCCTTGTCTCGTGGCCCGTGCGCATCCTGCTGATCGCGGTGTTCGTCATCGCGCTCATCATCGAGTCGCTCCATCCGGGCGTCGGCGTGCCCGCGATCGTGGCGGCCGCCGCGCTGCTGCTTCTCGTGGGCGCGCCCGCGATCCTCGGCCTCGCGCAGTGGTGGGAAGTGCTGCTCGTCCTGCTCGGCGTGGTGCTCGTGGGCGTGGAGGTGTTCGTCCTTCCCGGCACGGGCTTCGCGGGCATCGCGGGTGCGCTGTGCGTGATCGTCGGACTGGTCGCGAGCTTCACGGGCACCGATCCGACCAGCGCCGCCGCGCGCTCCACGCTGCTCACCGCCGCCGTCACCACCGCGGCGGGGTTCGTGCTCGGCGGCATCGGCCTCTGGTTCGCGTCGCGCTGGCTGCGGGAGGCGCCCATCCTGCGCGGCGCCGTGCTCAGCGCGGCGATCGGCGGCCCCGCGGCCGGCGCGCCCGTGCGCGGCGAACCACCGATGCCGAGCGACGGCGCCGCGGGCGTCGCCGACAGCGACCTGCGCCCCTCGGGCCGCGCGCGCTTCGGCAACGATGTCTTCGACGCGCAGTCGACCGGCGAATACATTGCGCGCGGCGCCGCAGTGCGCGTCGTCGGCCGCAGCGGCCCCACCGTCATCGTCGAGCGCGACACGGCCTGAGCCGAACGAAGGCCCCCTGCCAAAGGCCAGAGTCCCATGGAACCACAGGACGGATCCGGAAACCTCGTCGCATCGATCCTGCTCGGCGCAGGGGCGTTCGGCATCTTCTTCATCGAGTTCGTGGTGCCGTCGGGCGGGCTGCTCGCGATCCTGTGCGTGCTCTGCGCGATCGGCTCGGTCGTGTTCGGCTTCATGTACGACGCCACGCTCGGCATGGCGCTGCTCGCGGGGTACTCGATCGCCGCGCCGTTCATGGTCGTGCTCGGCCTGCGGCTCGCCGCGAAGACACCGATCGGAAAGCGCATGATCCTGTCGGCCGAGGACCCCGCGCGCGCAGGCGCAGGAATCGCCGAGTCGCGGCCCGACCTTCCCGCGGTCGGCACGCGGGGCGAGGCGATCACCCCGCTGCGTCCGTCGGGCTTCGCGCGTTTCGGCGGCCGCCGCATCGACGCAAGCGCCGAGGGCGACCTGATCGACGCAGGCACCGCCGTGGAGATCGTGTCCGTGCGCGACGGGCAGATCCGCGTCCGCCCCGTGGCCGCCGAATAGCGCCACCGCCGCGCGGGGCCGTGCTACCCTCCGCGCGCCATGACCAACCTTCCCGCCATCCTCGCGGCCACCCCGGGCGAGATCCTGATCTGGATCATCCTCGGCATCGGAACCCTGTTCGGGCTGTTCCTGTTCTTCGTCGTGCTGGGCGTGCTCAAGCTGTACCTGCAGGCCTACTTCAGCGACGCGAAGGTGGGCATCCTCGACCTCGTCATGATGCGGCTCCGCAAGGTGCCGCCCGAGGTGATCGTCCTCAACAGGATCAGCGCGAAGAAGGCGGGCCTCGACATCCCGACCGACCTCATGGAGGCCCACTACCTCGCCCGCGGAAATGTCAGCCGCGTGGTGGCCGCGATGATCGCCGCCGACAAGGCCTCGATCGACCTGCCGTGGAACCGCGCCACCGCGATCGACCTCGCGGGCCGCGACATCCTCGACGCCGTGCAGACCTCGGTGAACCCGAAGGTGATCGACTGCCCGAGCGCGCAGTCGGGCAAGCAGACCATCGATGCCGTCGCCAAGGACGGCATCCAGCTGCGCGCCAAGGCGCGCGTGACCGTGCGCACCGCCATCTCGCGCCTCGTCGGCGGCGCCACCGAGGAGACGATCATCGCCCGCGTCGGCGAAGGCATCATCTCGACGATCGGCTCGGCCGAGGACCACAAGAGCGTGCTCGAGAACCCCGACCGCATCTCGAAGACCGTGCTCGCCAAGGGCCTCGACTCGGGCACCGCGTTCGAGATCCTCTCGATCGACATCGCCGATGTCGATGTCGGCGAGAACATCGGCGCCCAGCTGCAGGCCGCGCAGGCCGAGGCCGACACCAAGCGCTTCCAGGCGCAGGCCGAGCAGCGCCGCGCGCTCGCGGTCGCGCAGGAGGTCGAGTACCAGGCCGAGGCGCAGAAGAACCGCGCGCTCGTCGTGCTCGCCGAGAGCGATGTGCCCAAGGCGGTCGCCGAGGCGCTGCGCACGGGCAAGATCGGCCTGATGGACTACTACCGCATGCAGAACCTGATGGCCGACACGCAGATGCGCACGACCATCGGCGGCGGCCCGGCATCGCAGGCCTGAGCGTCCGCCGCGCGGCGGACCGTGAACCGATGCCCACGCTGCATGTCGTCATGCCCGTGTTCAACGAGCCGGCGACGCTCGAGCCGTGCGTGGCGCGGGTGCGGCGTGCCACGCTGCCTGCGGGCTGGACCGTGTCCATCGTGCTCGTCGACGACGGTTCGGTGGCCGAGACCGCCGACCTCGCCGGCCGCATCTCGCACCGCGGCGACGCCACCATGCTCACCCATCCGCAGAACCGCGGCAAGGGCGCGGCGATCCGCACGGGCTTCGCGCACGCGCTCGGCCACGCCGCCCACGACGACGCGATCCTGGTGCAGGACGCCGACCTCGAGTACGACCCCGCCGACTTCGCGGCGCTCCTCGACCCCGTCACGCGCGGCGAGGCCGATGTGGTGCTCGGCAACCGCTGGGCGGTGCCGCCCAAGGGCCTCAAGCGCCTCGCGCACCGCATGCTGAACGGGTTCCTCACCGTTTCGAGCAACCTGATGACGGGCCTGCGGGTCCGCGACATGGAGTGCTGCCTGAAGCTGTTCACCGTGCCCGCGATGCGCACGGTGCTGCCCGACCTCGACGAGGAGCGCTTCGGCATCGAGCCGCAGATCGTGGCGTCGGTCGCCCGCCACCGCCTGCGCGTGCGCGAGGTGCCCGTGTCGTATGCGCCGCGGTCGTTCGACGAAGGCAAGAAGATCCGCATGAAGGACGGCCTGCGCGTGTTCGTGGTGCTGTGGCGCGAGCGGTGCCGCACGAAGGCGCGTGCGGCGCGCGCGGTACACTCGACGCCGTGAATGCGCCGGCTTCGACCTCCGCCACGCAGCCCTCGCGCCCGAGCAGGCGGCGACTTGCGCTGCAGATCGTGGGATTCCTGATCGGCTGCGCGCTGGTCGCGTGGTGCGTGGTGCGCGCCTCGAGCGCGGGCGAGACGGGCCTTGCCAAGCTCCGCGCCGCCGAGCCGGCGCTCGTCTGGACGCTCGTCCTCTCGACCCTCGGCTCGATCGTCTGCTCGGGCCTCACCTTCTGGACGGTCGGCCTGCCCGTGCGCCGCTTCGGCTTCGGCGAGATGCAGGCGGTCAACCTGATGGCCTCGCTCTTCAACTACGCGCCCGTGCGGCTCGGGCTCTTCCTGCGCGCGCTCTACCACTGGCGCATCGACCGCATGCCCGCGACCGACATCGGCGCGTGGATCGCGGGCGTGGCGATCGTCACGCTGGGAACGCTCGGCGCCGGCCTGGTGGCGGGCGTGGTGCAGATCGCCCATGGCCGCAAGGAGCTGGCGCTCGACTGGCTCTGGTTCGCGGGCTTCGGCGCGGTCATCGCGACGGGCTGCCTCGTCACCCGCGCGGTCGGCCGTTCGGCACCGCTGCGGAGGCTTCTCAAGGGCGGCGAGCGCGTGCTCGTCGATCCGCGCGCGCTCTACGGCGGCGTGGCGTTCCGCACGGTCGACCTTGCGATGTGGGCGCTGCGCATGTGGGCGGCCGCGAAGATCGTGGGCGTTTCGCTCGGCCCCGCGCAGGCGGCCTTGCTGGCGTCGGTCGCCATCCTCGGCGCGGGCAATCCGCTCGGCCGGATCGGCTGGCGCGAGGCGATGGTCGCGTTCGTCGCGCCCTACATCCTTGCGAGCGGCGCACCCGCCGAGGAAATGCCGGCGCTCACCGCGCAGCTCGCGCTTCTCGAGAGCGCGGGCGAGGCGTTCCTGACGATCCCGTTCGGAATCGCGGGCGCCGCGTGGTGCCTGGTGCGGATCCGCCGCGTACGCTCGGCGCAGGCCGCAGCATGAGCGTCGCGCTTCCCATCCTCGTCCTGCCCGTCGCCGCGCAGCGCTACAGCTGCCACGGCTGCGGCAACTGCTGCCGCGACTTCACGGTGCAGCTCCGCGACGCCGACATCGCGAAGCTCGAGGCGCAGAAGTGGGAGGAGCGCCTCGGCGAGCCCGTCACGGTCGAGTTTCGCAAGCGCCGCTACCTGCGCCAGCGCGCGGACGGCGCGTGCGTGTTCCTGATGGACGACGGCCTGTGCCGCGTGCACAAGGAGTTCGGCTTCGCCGAGAAGCCGGTCGCGTGCCAGCTGTTCCCGTTCGTGCTCGCTCCCGACGACGGCAAGACGCATGCGGGCATCTCGTTCGCCTGCCAGAGCGTGCGCGAGAACAAGGGCGCCGAGCTGCGCTCG
>JBJTOV010000425.1:0-6158 GCA_046074745.1 Planctomycetota bacterium
GAGAAGTACCCGAAGCAGTTCGACATCGACGAGCTGCGCTGCATCTACTGCGGCATGTGCGAAGAGGCGTGCCCGTGCGACGCGATCGAGCTCACGCCGCACTACGAGGTGACGGGCCTGTCGCGCAACGAGCTGATCTTCGACAAGACGAAGCTGCTGCAGGTGTACGACGAGACGGTCGGTGAGAAGCCGATGTAGGAGCGCGAGCGACTGATGGCGGGTTGGCGCTGCGCGGCGTGTTTGAGCGCGAGCGACTGATGGCGGGTTGGCGCTGCGCGGCGTGTTTGAGCGCGAGCAACTGATGGCGGGCTGGCGCTGCGCGCCAAGGCCGCCATCTTCGCTCGCTTTGGCGAGGATTGCGCGCTGCTCAACTCTCGCGACTGATGGCGGGTTGCCAGCTTCGCTCGCGTCGGCGAGGACCGCGCGTCAGGGCGCGGGCGGCGCGTCCTTCTTCTTCTCGCGGTTGCGGATCGCCTCGAAGATGTCGGCGGCGCCCTGCAGCACGGATCCGGGGTTCTCCTTCAGGAGATCGGCGAACGCGGGCAGCTTCGGCTTTGGCTCGAGCTTGGCGACGCGGCCGTTCGCGTCGAAGATCGGGCCGCTGAGGTCGATGCCGATCACCAGGCCGTCGACGAGCGTGGGCGCCGCGGCGTTGAGCGAGTCGAGCAGCTTGCGCGCGGCGCTCGACCAGTTGGCCACATCGCGCAGCGGCAGCGCGGTGGCGATCGAGTTGGCGCGGATCGGCTGCGACGCGAGGTCGATGTCGCCCGAGAAGACGAGCGAGTTGCGCCAGGTGCCCTGCTGCGTGCGGCCCGCGCGCAGCGTGAGGCCCGAGTATGTCAGGCGCCCGTTCTCGACCTTCGCCACCAGCGGCTCGATGGTGGCGTCGAAGCCCGAGGCCTGCATCGACCCCAGCGCTCCGAGCAGGCCGCCGAGCAGGCCCGAGTTCACGAGCCGCACATCGCCTGTCTCGAGGCGGAACGCCGCGTTGAAGCGCAGGCGGTCGCCGTCGAGCGGCCACGCGAGCTCGGTGACCGTGAGGCGCGCGGGGGCCGCGGCGTTCGCGTCGCTGAACACGGGATGGATCGGCGCGAGCACCTGCTGGCGCACGGGCGGCGCGAACTCGAGCGTGGCGACGAGCGGCTTCGCGGGCTCGACGCGCAGGAAGCCGTCGCGCAGCAGCACCGCAGGCGCCTCGAGCATGGCGTAGGGCGACTTCATGGTCGCCGAGAGGCTGCCTTGGCCCTGCGCCAGGCCGACCGCCGACACGCGTGCGTCGATCGTGTCGCCAAGGCTGCGGCGCACGGTGCCGCCCGTGCCCGTGAACGCATCGACGGCCGCGGCGGGAAAGCCCTCGGCGCGCAGCTCGCCGTCGACGACGGGCGACGCGAACGACCCGTCGGCCCCGACGAGCCCGCGCAGCCGCGCGTCGGCCTCGAGCCGACCGATGCGCGCGGGATCGGGCGCGGCCTTCTCGTCGGTGCGCAGGGCGACGATCGCCTCGTCGGAGAGACGCGACGAGCGCAGCGACAGCGCGAGCGGCTGCGAGGCCATGCGCGTGCGCGCGCCGCGGGCGTCGGCGACCTCGATCTCGAGCGGCGAGAGCGTGGCGGTGATGTTGAGAGAGGTCTCGGCGGGCACGGGTGCGAGCGACGCATCGAGCGGCACGCGCAGCGACGCGATCGCGAGCGACGCGTCGACCTTGCGCGCGACGCGTCGCCGCGCGTCGCCCTCGAGACCCGTCATGCGCGCGAGCGTGCGCTCGTCGAGCGACAGCGACGCGGTGCCCGAGAGCGCGGCCACGCGCCGCGGACCCTCTTCGGGCGCATAGAGCTGCACCGCCGCGCGCAGGCTTGGGAACGACGCCTCGATCCGCGCCTCGGGCGCAGGGTCCTCGCTGAACTCGAGCGAAAGCGAGCCCGCGCCGCCCGCAGGGCCCGACCACGCGCCCGGCCCCGCGCCGAACACGCGCTCGAGCGGCGCGAGATCGAGCCGTGCCGACGACACCGTGCCCTCGAGGCCCGCGAACAGCCGCGCCTGCTCGGACTTCCGCCAGCGCAGGTCGAAGCGAACCTCGCCCGCGTCGTCGACCGCGACCGCGCCACGCGCCGACACGCGCTGCTCGCGCGGCGCGAACACCGCGTCGGCCTCGATGCGCGGCAGCGACAGCGGCGCCGCGAGCGCAGGCGCCTGCCGCACCGTGAGCGCGTCGATGCGCACCGTGCCCGCGGCATCGCCGTCGAGCGACCAGCCTTGGTCGCCGCGAACGATCGCCATGCGGGGCACGCGCGCCTGCACGCGAACGCCGGGCGCGAGCCGCAGGCCTTCGCCAAGCGGAAGCGCGGCCAGCGCGTCGGCGCCGAGCGTGGCGTCGGCCACGATCGCGTCCGCATCGATGCGGTCCCCCTTCCAGCGAACGCTCGCCGAGGCGTCGGCGGCCGCGGCGTCGAACGACACGGTTGCCGCGAACGCGCCGCCCTCGGTGCGGTTGCGCACATCGAGGCTCATCGGGCCTGCGCCAAGCAGCGCCAGCAGCGCCGCGGAGCCTGGCGCGGCGGACTTCGCCGCATTCGCCGGGCCGGCCGCGCCGTCGCCGTCGAGCATTCGGCGCACGAACGACGGATCGAGCCCGCGCACCGTGAGCGTGCCCTCGGGCGCGGCCTCGGGCAGCGTGGCGAGCGACGACGGAACCTTGGCGAACCGCTGCTCGACGCGCGTGGGCGCGCCGTCGAAGCGCGCCGACGCGACGAGCGTGCCCGCCTGCGCGCCGTCGGGCAGCGCGAGCTCGGCGCTGAGCGCATCGACCACGGTCGACGCGGCGCCGCCTTTCACCGCGAGCGCACCCGCGAGCTCCACGCGCACGCGGCCACGCGCGGGCATGGGTGCGATCGCGCCGTCGCGCCGCTCGAAGTCGAGCTCGCCCGTGGTGACGCGCACCGACGCCTCGCGCCCCGACACGGCGATCGCGCCGTTCGAAAGCCGCGCGACCAGCGCGGGATCGAGCCCGAGCGTGCCCGTGACCGCGAGGTCGTGCACCTCGCCGCCCGCCAGCATGTACTGGAAGTACCCCTCGAGTTCGGACGCGGGCCCAGCGCCCACCGCGCCCGCGGCGTTCATGCTGACCGAGAGGCTGTCCTTGTCGGTCGCCTTCCACACCGCGACGCGCGCGCGCTCGAGCCGCGTGGAAACGCCCTCGGCGACAGGCGGAAGGTCGAGCGGCTGGCGCAGCCCCGCCGAGAACTGGCCCGCCAGTCCCTGCATGCCGCGCGCACGCTGCCACGCCACATCGGACGCGTCGAAGGCCAGCGAAACGGGCCGCGCGAGCTCGACGCCCGCGAGCGCGCGCATCGTTTCGGGCCGCACCGACACGCTGCCGTCGAGGCGCGCCTCGGTGAGCGTGGCGCCGTCCGGGGAGAACGAGCTCTCGGCGCGCACCTCGAGCTGCGGCGTGGTCGCCGAAAGGCGCGCGCGCAGGCCTTCGCCCTTCTCGATGCGCAGGTCGGCGGTGCGGCCGAGGTCGCGCGCGAGGTCGAGCGCGGCGCCGTCGCCTGCGGGCGGCAGGAACGGCTGCAGCGCTGCAAGCGGCACGGCCTTCGCATCGAGGTCGACGACCGCCGCGGCCATGTCGGGCGCGAACGAGCCGTCGTCGGCGAACAGCCGCCGCGTGGCCACGCTGCCGCGCACGGTGGTCGCGCCTGCCGTGCCCACGCGCGCCGACAGGTCGAGGTGCGCCTCGATGCCGTCGCCCGTCGGCAGCGACTTCGCGTCGAGCGACAGGCGGTCGAAGGCGAGGTCGCCCGCGCCGCTCGGCACATGAAGGTCGGTGGCGGTGAGCCGCGCGTCGAAGCCGCTGCGGCCACCCGCGATGATCGCGGCGAGGTCGAGCGAACCGTCGGCGCGGAACGCAAGGCGCGAGCGCGCGTCGAGCGACAGCGTTCCCGCGCGGCCCTGCGAATCGGCGGCGGCCTCGAGCTTCAGCGAGGTGCCGCTCGAGTCGAGCACGAACTGGCCCTTCAGGCCGTTGAGCCCGTAGCGCACGCCGTCGGCGTCGGTCGCCTCGAGGTCAAGCCCATCGAGCGTGACCGCGATGCGGCGGTCGCCGAGCGCGGCGAGGGGGTCGCCCTGCGCAGGCGCGGGCGCATCCGACGGCTCGCCGGGCTTGATCAGCCCGAGCAGGCCGAAGCGGCCCTCGGCGTCGACCGCGCTGCGCGCGCTGCCCGAAAGCGCGAGATCGACCGAGTTGCCGAGGACGAGCCCGAGCAGCCCCTGCTGCGCGCGCACGGTGAGGTCGGCCGCGCCCGCGTCGCCGCCGTCGATGGCGATCTTGGAAACCTCGAGCGGCGAGAACCACCCGACGCCCACCGACCCGACCGAGACGGAGCCGTCGATGCGCGCGGCCAGCGCCTGCTCGACGCGCCCACGCACCATGCCCGAGGCGAGCGTGGGCGCAAGCGCCACGGCCGCCACCAGCGCGCCCGCCGCCGAAAGAAGGATGATCTTCGTCCGTCGCTTCATCGCCCCCTGCCGCTGCGTCAGTCGACGCCCGCGTATGCGTCCTTTTTCCCGGGCGCGAGCGCGAGCATGCGCTCGAGCGCCACGCGCGCGTGCTTCTTCGCCTCGGGATGCACCGAGATCCGGTTCACCACCTTGCCCGCCGCCAGCTGGTCGAGGCACCACGAGAGATGCGCCTGGTCGATGCGGTACATCGTGGTGCACAGGCACTGGCAGTCGCTGAGGATGCGCACGCTCACCCCGCGCTCGGCGGCGCGGCGCGCGATGCGGTTCACGAGATGAACCTCGGTTCCGACCGCCCAGCTCGTGCCGGGCGCGGCGCTCTCGATCGTGGCGATGATGAACTCGGTGGAGCCCGAGAGGTCGGCGAGGTCGACCACCTCCTGCGCGCACTCAGGGTGAACGAGGACGGTGCGGCCGTCCTTGCGCGCCGACACCACATGCTCGGGGCGGAACAGCTTGTGCACGCTGCAGTGGCCGGCCCACAGAAGCACCTTGGCGTCGCGGATCCGGTCGGGCGCGAGGCCTCCGCGCGGGAGCTTCGGGTTCCAGAGCGCGGTCTCGGCGATGCCGCCGTTCGCGGCTGCGTCGACCTCGGTGACGAAGCCGTGCGCCTTCGCGGTGTTGCGGCCGAGATGCTTGTCGGGCAGGAAGAGGATCTTGATCTCTTCGCCGCGCGCGCGCTTCTCGGTGCCGCCCGCGAGCGCCCACTCGAACACCCGCGACGCGTTCGAGCTGGTGCAGCACGCGCCGCCGTGCTGGCCGACGAAGGCCTTGATCGCCGCGGTCGAGTTCACATAGGTGATGGGAATCACGCGCTGGCGCGTGGCGCTGCGGCCCTTCGTCTTCTCGCCGATCGCGGCGTGGATCGCCTCCCACGCGTCGACGGTGTCGTCGTAGGCGGCCATGTCGGCCATCGAGCAGCCCGCCGAAAGGTCGGGCAGGATCACCTCGACATCGTCGGGCGTGAGGATGTCGGCGGTCTCGGCCATGAAGTGGACGCCGCAGAACACGATGCACCTGGCGCCGCGCCTCGGCGCCTCGGCGGCCGCCAGCTGCGAGAGCTTCAGGCTGTCGCCCGTGAGGTCGGCGTGCCGGATGACCTCGTCCTGCTGGTAGTGGTGGCCGAGGATGAGGAGCCTCGCGCCGAGTTCGCGCCGCCGCGCCTCGATCGCGCGGCCGAGCTCGTCCTCGCCCGCGGCGATGTAGCGTTCGGGAAGCGACGGCTGCCAGAGCATGGCGGGCAGTCTATGCGAGGGGCGGAGGGGGTCGAGGAGCGGCGTGGTGCGCGGGGGGCTGGGCGTGGAGGGGTGTGTGTGGTGGGGTGTGTGTGGTGGGGTGTGTGGCGGCCCGCGCGAGATCGGAGAACTGGGCGACCCATCGTCTTCGAGATGGGCACCCGCCGCCTTCGGCGGCGGCGACGAGCCGAGACGAGGGGCGGATCTTCCAGACCAATCGTCCGAGGGGCGGCGACGAAACGAGACGAGGGGCGATCTTCCACCCCACCCGCCCGAAGGGCGACGACGAACCGTCACGATGTCGACCGACGCCGTCGGCCACAGGCCGACGGGTGCCCATCTCGAAGACGATGGGTCGCAAGATCCAACGATCTCGGCTCGACGCCGTCGGCCGAAGGCCGATGGATC
>JBJTOV010000426.1:0-7116 GCA_046074745.1 Planctomycetota bacterium
CTCCCTGGCACCGCGCAGCCATGCGCCCGCGAGCCTGGATTTGCCGAGCAGAATCGGGCCGGGGGTTGGTGCCTGGCACCTGCCTGGCACCTACCGCGGGTACCCGGCACCTCCGCGGCACCGTTCGGTCAGGAGCGGAGGATCGCCGTGTTCGGCCTGCCCTTCACATCCGTCAGCCTGAAATCGCGCCCCGCGTGTCGGTAGGTCAGCCTCTCGTGGTCGAGGCCGCACAGGTGCAGCACCGTCGCGTGCCAATCGTGGATATCCATCACCCCGTCGACAGCGGTATCGCCGATCTCGTTGGTACTTCCGTAACTCAGGCCGCCTTGCACGCCGCCGCCCGCCATCCACATCGTGAAGCCCTTCGCGTTGTGATCGCGGCCGTCGCCGTTCTGCGCATACGGCGTGCGTCCGAACTCGCCTCCCCACAGCACCAGCGTGTCGTCGAGCATGCCGCGGCGCTTGAGATCCGCGAGCAGCGCAGCGATCGGCTTGTCGATCTCGCCGCACTGGCGCGCAAGTTCCTCGCGCAGGTTGCGGTGGGTGTCCCAGCCTCCGTGGCTCACCTCGATGAAGCGCACGCCCTTCTCGGCGAAGCGCCGCGCCAGCAGGCACTGGCGGCCGAAGGAATCCGTCGGTTCCTGGCCGATGCCGTACATCTCGAGCGTCTCCTTCTTCTCGTCGGAGAAATCGACGAGGTCGGGAACCTCGGCCTGCATGCGGAAGGCGAGCTCGTAGCTCTCGATCACGCCCTCGAGCTCGCGGTCCTGCTTCTCGCGCTTCAGCCGCTCGCGGTTCAGCCGCTGGATGAGGTTGATCTGCTCGCGCTGCGCCTTGGCCCCGAACCGGTCGTTGCCGAGGTGCGGGATCGCATCGCCCTGTGCGCCCGCATTGCGGCCGTTGCCGAGGCGCACGGGGGTGGCCTGGTACGACGCCGGCAGGAACGCGCTGCCATACAGCTGCGCGCCGCCGTTGTCGCCGCGCGGGTTGATGGCGATGAAGCCGGGCAGATTCTCGTTCTCGGTGCCGAGGCCATACAGGCTCCACGCACCCATCGACGGCCGCACGAACTGGAACGAGCCCGTGTGCAGCTGGATCGACGCCTGCGCATGCGCAGGAATCTCGGCCTTCATGCCACGCAGCAGGCAGAGCTCGTCGGCCTGCTTCTGCAGGTTCGGGAACAGCTCGCTGATCCACAGCCCCGACTTCCCCGACTGGCGGAACTTCCACGGGCTCGCCAGCAGCTTCGAGTTGCCGCGGAAGGTCTTGCCATCCATCTCGGCGAGCTCGGGCTTGTGATCGAAGGTATCGACATGGCTCGGCGCGCCTGCCATGCACAGGAAGATCACTCGCTTGGCGCGCGCCGCGAAGTGCGGCTTCTTCGGCGCAAGCGGCGAGGCCGCTCCGTCGTCGCCCGCCGCGAGCAGCGTCGGCATGCCCGAGGCGCGCGCGGCCATCGAGGCGAACGCGACCGAGCCGAAGCCGCATGCGGCAAGGCGCAGCATCTCGCGGCGCGAGCAGGGCAGGGAGATCCGGTTGCTGCAGAGGTCAGACATCGGGTGAACCTTCGTTGGAGCGTGCGGGAGCGGCGTCAGTCGACGGTGCGGAACTCGCCCGAGAGGAGGATGGCCTGGCAGAGCGCGCTGTACGCGGCGAGGTCGGGCGCCACCTGCGCAGGCGCCGCGCCATTGCGTCGCGCCGCGGCCTCCTGCATGCGCTGGCGCACGCGCTCGCGCATCGACCCGGCGCGTCCTGCGGCGGGCTGCTCGGGCGCGTCCTTCGCGTACGCAGCCGCGAAGTCATCGAGGAAATCGCGGCAGGCGCGCATCTCGCCCGCCGACGGCTGCCGGCCGAACGCGAGCGCGAACGCCGCGGCCACGCGCTCCGCCTCGGTGCGGCCCGCGTCGATGGTCCGCCGCGCGAAGGCGTCGGCGATGCGCGTGATCTCCGCGCTGTTCAGCAGGTACAGCGCCTGCGTCGGCACATTCGTGGTGTCGCGCTGCCCGGTCACGAACGCGGGCTCGGCGAAATCGAACACCTCGAGCGACTCGGGCACGCGGTCGCGCAGGATGGGCAGGTACACGCTGCGATGGTTGTCGGGCGCGGCCGCGATCGCGCCGAAGATCCTGTCCTGCTGCGGTCCGCGCATGCCGCCTTCGGTGAAGGCGATCGGCGAACCCGTGCGCGGCGTCAGGTCGAGAAGCCCCGCGACGCGCAGCATCGAGTCGCGGATCGCCTCGGCCTCGAGCCGCTTCTTCGGCATGCGCCAGAGATACGCGTTGTCGGGGTCGATCTCGGCGTCGCGCGCATCGAACGCACTCGACATCGCATACGCGCGCGAAAGCACGATCTCGCGGATCAGCGCCTTCGTGCTCCATCCGCCCTCGACCAGGCGCACGGCCAGATGGTCGAGCAGCTCGGGATGCGTCGGCTGCTGCCCGCTCATCCCGAAGTTGTCGGGCGTGGGCACCAGTCCCTTGCCGAAGAGATGCAGCCACACGCGGTTCGCCCACACGCGCGCCGTGAGCGGGTTGCCCTCGCTCGCGATCCACTGCGCAAGCTCGAGCCTGCCCGAACCCTTGCGGATCGCCGGCAGTTCGCCCGTCGAAACGAGCTGCACCAGCCCCCGCGGCACGGCCGCGCCCGGCTTGTCGAGCTCGCCGCGGTCGAGAAGGCGCGCGTTCACCGCCTGCCTGCGCTCGACCGCGCCCATCGTCACGAGGTTCCGCTCGGTGGGCTCGCCCGAGGCATCGAAACGCGCGGCAACGCTCTCGAGGTTCTTGTTCGCGCCCTGCGTGGCGCGGGCGCGCACCACCTGCTGCTGGATGTTCGACGGCAGCTCCTCGCCCTTCTGCCGCGCCTCGCGCGCCTGCGCAAGCACCTGCGCGGCGCGCTCCGACTCCTGCCGCACCCGCTCGGCAGCCGTCGCCAGCAGCGAGCGCTGCGCCTGCGGCATCGAGGGGCCCCACGGCACGCCCGCGTCCTTCGGCAGCTCGACGAGCGTCGACGGATGGTTGTTGCCCTGCGCCTCGAAGGTGCCGTAGCGCGTGTCGGTCGAAAGGAAGATCCCCGCGACCGCGTAGTAGTCGCGCTGCGGGATCGGATCGAACTTGTGGTCGTGGCAGCGCGCGCACGCCACGGTGAGCCCGAGCATGCCCTGCGTGACCGCGTCGATCTGCTCGTCGGCAAGGTCCATCTGGAACTGAAGCCGCCCGCGCCCGTTGTGGCTCTTCGTGCCGATCGCGAGGTATCCCGTCGCGATCGCAAGTTCCGCGCGCTCGGCGTCCGAGCCCGCGGGCATCAGGTCGCCCGCCAGCTGCTCGGTGAGGAAGCGGTCGTAGGGCTTGTCCTCGTTGAAGCTGGCCACGACATAGTCGCGATAGCGCCACGCGTGCGGGTAGACGATGTTCGATTCCTTGCCGCTCGACTCGGCATACCGCGCCACATCGAGCCAGTGCCTGCCCCAGCGCTCGCCGAACTGCGGGCTCGCCAGCATGCGGTCGACCGCCTTCGCGAAGGCATCGGGCGACGGATCGCGCTCGAATGCGGCGATTTCGGCCTCGCTCGGCGGCAGGCCGAGAAGGTCGAGGCTCGCGCGGCGGAGCAGCGTGCGGCGATCGGCGTCGGCCGCGGGGGACAGGCCGCGCTCCTCCATGGCGGCGAGCACGAATCCGTCGATCGCACCGCGCGCCCACGCGGTGTCCCGCACCGCGGGGGCTGCCGTCTCGCGCACGGGGCGGTAGGCCCAATGGTTCTCACGCCCGCGGGCGATGTCCTCGGCGGTCCACCGATGCGAGGTTCCGGGCGAGTTTCCAGGCGAGCTTCCGCCCGCCGACGGCCCCGCGCTGCGCGGATCGGGCGCGCCCATCGCCACCCACTGCTCGATCGTCGCGATGTCGGCGTCGGACAGCCTGCCTGCCGGCGGCATCGCGTAGTCCTCGTCGTGGTAGCGCACCGCACGGACGAGCAGGCTCGAGTCGATGTCGCCGGGCACGACGGCGGGGCCCGATTCCCCGCCTGCGAGCGTCGATTCGCGCGTGTCGAGGCGCAGCCCGCCCTTCGACTTTCCCGCCGACGCCGAATGGCAGCCGTAGCAGTTGGCGATGAGCAGGGGGCGCACCTTCGATTCGAAGAACTTCGTCTCTTCCGCGGTCAGCGGGGCAGGGGGCTCCGCCCGCCCTGCCGACGCATGGGCAAGAGGCGAGATCAGGACGATCGAAAGGAGCGCGCGCGGTATCTGCATGGTTGCGTCTCGGCTTTCCGCGCTCCCAACGCACATGCGTCGAACGGCCTTGCACGGATCCGCGGGCTCCCGCGCACATCGGCTCGGGAGGCAGTCGCAGGAAACGATAACTCGCCGATTTTGAGGTTGCGACGCGATGAAGTTGGCAGTTCCGTGGCGTCGGGCGGCGGCGGCGTTGTGCGCGCCCGGTTCGCGGCTATTCTCGCATGACAGCGGGGGGCTGCCTCGCTTGCAAGGTCTTTCCCGAGGTCGATATGAGCTCACGCAACGGTCTCCTGGTCGCCATGGTCCTGCCGCTCGCCTGTGCAGGCGCCGCTTCCGCGCAGGGTGCGAACGCCTGCGCCGACGCGCAGCCGCTCAAGGCCTACGGCACCGTGCCGTTCAGCACGGTCGGCGCGACGACCGACGGCGCCGCCAACGCGCTGTGCAACTTCTTCAGCAACTCGAACATCTACAACGATGTGTGGTTCCGCTTCACGGCACCTGCAACCGAGGTGATCGAGATCGCGACCTGCGGCCTGACCGCCTTCGACACGAAGTTCGCCGTCTACGCGGGCAGCTGCAGCGGCGCCGTGCTTGCGTGCAACGACGACACCTGCAACCTGCAGTCGCGCATCACCATGGCGGTGACCGCGGGCTCGACCTACCTGCTGCGCCTTGGCGGCTACAGCCAGACCGCGACGGGCTCGGGCTCGGTGAGCATCGGCCCGCTCGCGTATCTCGGCGATGTGACCGACGCTGCCACCGGCACGCGCTATGTGGCGCTGAACGGCACCAGCTGGACCGCGTCCGAGGCGCTCGCGCAGCAGCTCGGCGGCCATCTCGTCTCGATCAACACGCCCGCCGAGCAGGACTTCGTGTGGCAGAACTTCGGGAACCTCGGCGGCGTCGATCGCCGGCTGTGGATCGGCTTCAACGATGTCGCCACCGAAGGCCAGTGGCAGTGGAGCGACGGCAGCGCGGGCAAGTTCACCAACTGGAACTCGGGCGAGCCCAACAACTCGGGCGGCATCGAGGACTTCGCCGAAATGCTCGGCTCGACGGGCAAGTGGAACGACATCAACGATGTCGGAGGAAGCTTTCCGCACCTGATGGTGGTCGAGCTGCCCGGCGAGCCGCCGCAGCCGTGCCCCGCCGACCTGAACGGCGACGGCAATGTCGGCGCGGCCGACCTCGCGCTCGTGCTCGGCGCATGGAACGGCTCGGGCGCCGACCTGACGGGCGACGGCTTCACCGACGCGGCCGACCTGTCGCTGCTTCTCGGCGCGTGGGGCGCGTGCCCCTGACCGTTCGCGCGCGAGCCGCGCGTTCAGAACCTCGCATCGCCGAGCTTCGCCAGCTGCACCGCGCGGAGCTCGGCGATGTCGTCCTGTGCGGGCGCCTCCTCGCCGCCGTCGACGAGCATGAAGCCCGCGAGCAGCGCGTCGGCCTGCCGGATCGACTCGGGCGGCCGCGACGGCGCGTACCGCCGCTCGTCGCCGTCGATCTTGTGCGCAAGCCCGCGCCGCTCGAACATCGCAAGCAGCTGCCGAGCGCAGACGGGTGACACCGAGCACTCGCGGACGAGCGTGTCGACCGACGCGCCGCGGCCCTCGCGGAATCGCGCGCACAGCGCCCGGAAGCAGCCCACCGCCTCGGCGGGCTCGAACAGATCGGGTCGGCCCGCCGCAGCCGCCAGCGACCTGCCTCCGCGCGTCAGGCCCTGCAGGATCGCCGACACCTGCAGCCCGAACAGCACCACGAGCCACATCACATACACCCACAGCATGAAGAGCGGCAGAAGCCCGAGCGATCCGTAGAGCTGGCTGGTGGCGAACGAGCCCGCGAGCGTGGCGAGCAGGAACTTCTTGCCCGACTCGATGAGGAGCGTGGCAGCGAACGCGCCCACCGCCGCGGCGCGCAGGTCGACCCTGGTGTTCGGAACCGCGGCGTATGCGGCGGTGAGCAGGGCCCAGAGCGACACGAAGCTGCCGAGCGTGGACACGCACCACGCGATCGTCCTTGCGGCGATGGTGTCGGCGCCTGCGAACTCGCCGAGCCCGCGCAGCGCGATGGGCAGCGCCGCGAACAGCACGGGGCCCGCCGTGATCACGAACCAGTAGATCAGCACGCGACGCACGATCGGGCGGCCGCTCGGCGCCCGGTAGATCGTGTTGAAGCTCGCCTCGATCGCGGCCATGGTCCACACGGCCGAGAAGACGACCATCAGCGCTCCCACCACCCCGATCGCGCTGAGGTCGATCAGCGCCGCCTGCTGCACCATCGACTCGAGCCACGCGCCCAGCGACGCGCCGCCGTCGGCCTGCGTCGCGTGAAGCCCGAGCGCGTCGATCACATCGCGCGCGACGCGCTCGAATCCGTCGCCGAGCACCGCGCGCGCGACGATGGTCGCCACCACCAGCACGGGCACGAATCCAAACAGTGTTCGGAACGACAGGCTCGCCGCCATCGTGGGCGCCTGCGACTCGGCGACATGCGTGGCGGCGTAGCGAAGCGCGCGAAGGATCTCCCGCGCGGGCGGGAGCTTGCGTCGAGGCGCCTGTGTCGGGGCAGGGTCGTCGTGCATGCGCGCATTCTCGCCAATCGCAGCCTTTCGCGGAGGCCTGTTTCACACGACGCTTTCACGCCGCGAACAGCGTTTCAACGGCCGCTGAACACAATCCACACGCAGCGCGCCCACCATGCGTCGCGTCGGAAGGCATGCAGGCAACGCGTTCCAAACGCAATCGTGGCCGAGACCGAACGGCCGCTGAACGGGACGCAGGGGAGCGAGAAGTAGTTTCCACTCCGTAGGACATGCCGCCCGCAAGGGCCTTCCGCGCATCCGCGCCTGACTGCACCGTGCAGCCCAGGATGCACGCGGGCGGCGTGAC
>JBJTOV010000427.1:0-10553 GCA_046074745.1 Planctomycetota bacterium
CGGAAACCCAGCGCGGGAAACCGAGCGGCAGATTCCAGCATCAAAAGCCCAGCATCAAAATCCCCGCACTAAAAGCACAGCCGCCGGCCCTGGTTGCCCTGGGCCGGCGGCTGGATGTTGCTGGCGGATCTGTCTTCGACAGCCCGGGGTCACCCCGAGAGCATGAGTCCCGAGAGCATGAGTCCCGAGAGCATCAATCCCGAGGGCATCAATCCCGAGGGGATCAATCACAGGTGATGTTGAAGTTGTAGGTCGTGCCTCCACCGGTCACCGACTTGCACACGCAGAGGTAGGAGTCGGCTCCGTTGAGGCCGCCTTCCTGCGCGAAGATGTTGTCGTCCTGGGTGGTGGTTCCGACCGTGATCTGCTGGATGTTGTCAGGCTGGAACTTCTCTTCGTAGCTGACATGGTTGTCGTTGAAGCCGACATTGCCTTCCCACTGCTTCGCGCCGCCGTGGATCTGCAGGGTCTTCGACGCGTTGTAGTTGGCCGGGATGATCGAGCCGTCGGCATCGTTGCACTGGATGCCGCGGTTGGCGAGCACCGGGAACTTCGAGTTCAGGGTCTGCTTCCACTCCTTGGTCTTGCGCGTGCCGTTGAGCAGCAGCGTGCCGTAGCTGACATTCGAGATGGCAGCGAGGTCGGCCTTGAAGAGGGGATCCCAGTACTGGTCCTGGGCGGCCACGACGTTGTACGCGTCGTAGTTGTAGTTCGCCATGGTGAGCACATTGGTGCTGATCTCGGCGGGGCTGACGAGCACGTTCGTGTCGAACGCGCCCTGCATGATGCAGGCCGCGTACATCGCGCCGTGGTCGTTCACATTGATGTCCTCGGCGCCCTTGCCGGGGGTGTTGCCCACGCGGTCGATGAGGCCGGGGGTCGGGAACACGCCGCTGGTCTTCTCGGTCGACAGGGTGATGAAGCCCTTGTGGACCTGCTGGACCTGCGTCGAGTCCTTCACGCGCTTCGTGGTCGCGCGCGCCTTGCTCAGCGCAGGGAGGAGGATCGCGAGGAGGAGGGCGATGATGCCCATCACGACGAGGAGCTCGATAAGGGTGAAGCCCTTGCTCCGCTGTTGCTTGCTGTTCTGCGTCATTGATTGCTCCGATGATGGATGATGGATACGGACACTCGACCGGCGCGTACGCCGGAAATCACTGCGGGTTCGAGCCGTCGACCAGCTTCTCGGGGGCCTCGGTGTAGACCGCGGCGGTCGGGTTGCCGATCGCGATGGTGAGCCAGGTGTCGCCCTCGAGCAGGCCCTTGCAGCCGCCGCTGGCGAAATCGCTCCACGCGAAGATGTTGTCCTTCTTGAGGTTGATCGAGCCGCACTCGTGCTGGACGGTGTCGGGGATCAGCGAGCGCTCGAGCACGACATGGTTGTCGCCGTAGCAGATTTGGCCTTCCCAGGTGTCGTCGGGAGCGTGGAAGGCGAGCGTGTAGCTGAGCTTGTAGTTGTTGCCCGTGTACAGGCCCTTGAAGGTGCCGCGGTTGCCCATGACCGGACGGGTGCCGTCGGCCTTGTTCGACCAGTAGAACTTCTTGCGGTCACCGATCAGCGCGAGGTGCGAGTACGAGGTGTTGCACTGGTCCTCGTTGGTGGCGCCGGGGGTCTTGTGGATGTTCGCGCGGTAGTTGTCGTCCCAGAAGGTGGGGCTGGCCGCCGAGGGGTTCCACGAGTTGAAGTTGTAGTCGGCGCGGACCTTGACGACGGGGTTCGTCTCGACCGGCGAGACGACCGCGACGGTGTCGGCGAAGCCCTTGGCGATCATCGACGAGTAGAGGCGCGCGGTGTTGTTCTTGGTGACATCCTCCTCGCCCTGGCCGGGCACGAAGCCGAGGCCGGGGACGGCGAGGCGCTGGATCAGGCCGGGGATGGGCAGACGGCCCTTCTGGTCCTGGTTGGCCCAGGTGAGGAAGCCCTTGTGGGTGCCCGAGATGTTGGCCGAGTCCTGCAGCGACTTCGCGGTGCGCTGCGCCTTGCTCAGGGCCGGCAGAAGCAGGCCGATGAGGAGCGCGATGATCGCGACGACGACGAGGAGCTCGACGAGAGTGAACCCTCTGTTCTGACGCTTCATGTGAACGGTCTCCTGAAGAGAATGCGGCGGATGCCGCGGTTGGGGAAACGAGACGGTGCGCGAGATAAGTCGCACCGATGAACGGCGGTAGGGGGGGCGCGCGACGGGATGCTGTCGGGGCCCTGCTGGGCGGGCGCGTGGACAACCGGGCCTGTCAGGGGCGGCTTGGGAGACCTGCGCGGATGCACGCGAAAGCGCGCGTCCAAGGCAGGGTGCCGAAGCACGGCCTGGAAGCCTTCCTCCGAAGGGCTGGATGGAGCATGCGGATGGCGCTCCTTCGGGGGCCGTCGGCGCGGAACATACTGCGTCGCCGGGGCGGGTTGCCCGAGCCTGAAACACCGAACCTCGAGACGCGCCGGAACAAGCAGGCGGGTCGGGTGCGGGAGGTGGCTCGCGCGGTCGGGTTGTCGGCGGTTGCGGCGGGTAGGCGTCGGGGGGCCGACAATCAGAAGAAGCAGGACGGTGTGAAGAGGAGCCGAATGAAGGTGGCTCGACCTCGGAATAGCCGCAACCGTCAGGAATGCATGTGCAGCGTAATACGGGCGCGTTGCCTGTCAAGTTCCCGTCGGGTGGCGAAACCGAGGATTCCGGGATTGGGTTGGGGGTTTGGATCCTGGGTTTGGATGCTGGGTTTGGATCCTGGGTTTGGATTCTGGGTTTGGATTCTGGGATTCACCGGCCGCCGTCGCGTGGTCCGATCCGTCGCGAGGACCCGCTAGATTGCCCCCTCCACCGAAAGGCAGCCATGTCGAACCCCGCCGAGACCCCGTCCGCCGCCCTTGCCCGCCTCGGGCTGGCCCTTCCCGCCGCCCCGAAGCCCGTGGCGGCCTATGTGCCGGCCGTGCGGTCGGGCAACCTGATCTTCGTGTCGGGGCAGCTTCCCATGTCGGCGGGCACCCTGATGGCCACGGGGCCGGTTCCCTCGAAGGTCTCGGTCGAGGACGCCCAGAAGGCGGCCAAGCAGTGCGCGCTCAACGGGCTCGCCGTGGTGGCCGACCAGCTCGGCGGCGACCTCTCGCGGGTGCGTCGGATCGTGCGGCTCGGCGTGTTCGTCCAGTCGGACGACCGCTTCGACGGCCAGCCCAAGGTCGCCAACGGCGCCAGCGAGCTGATGCAGGAGGTGTTCGGCGAGGCTGGCCGTCACGCGCGCGCCGCGGTCGGCACCAACGCGCTTCCGCTCGACGCCACGGTCGAGGTCGAGATGCTGGTCGAGGTCGTCTGACGCGCGGCCGCGCTACTTCGACAGAAGCGCAAGCAGCAGCACGATGTTGCCCACCACGCTGAGCGCCGCGACCGCGACAACCGCGATGACCGCGGGGCTCGAGAACGGGCTCTGCGCGTCCTTGCGCACGATCGCCACCTCGGTGCTCGAGGTCTCGGCGATCGCGGTCGCGATGGTGGCGACATCGACCTCTGGCTTGGCGAACTCGGGCTCCTTGCCCGCGAGCACGAGGTCGATGTCGGTGAGCAGGTCCCGCGCGTTCTGGTAGCGCATGCGCGCGTCCTTCTTCATCATCGTCTCGATGATGAGCGCGGTGCCGTTCGAGATCTGCGGGTTCAGGTGGTCGGGCGGCGTGAGCGCCTGCTTCAGGTGCTTGTGCATCACCTGCGAGGGGCTCGTGCCCTCGAAGGGGACGCGGCCCGTGACCATGTGGTAGAAGGTCGCGCCGAGGCCGTAGATGTCGGCGGGCGGGCCGATGTCGACGAGTCCGCGGATCTGCTCGGGCGAGATGTAGTACGGCGTTCCGAACGCGCGGCCCGACTCGGCCTCGGCGGCCTCCTTGTCGGTGATTCCGCGGGCGAGGCCGAGGTCGGCGAGCTTGGCCACGCCGCCGGTCGTCATCATGATGTTCTTCGGCTTGATGTCGCGGTGCACGAAGCCCATCTCGTGCGCGTGCTGCAGCGCCGACGCCATCTGGCGGATGATCTCGAGCGCCTCGCGCTCGGGCAGGCGCTTGCGCGCGACGATGCGGTCGTACACCGTGTCGCCGTCCACATACTCCATGACGAAGTAGTGGTGCTCGCCCGACTGGCCGACATCGTAGGCGGCGACGATGTTGTTGTGGTTGAGGCGCGCGGCGGCGCGGCCTTCCTTGTAGAAGCGCTCGATGAAGTTCTGGTTGGTCGAGTACTTCTTGGGCAGCACCTTGATCGCGACGAGGCGGTCGAGCGAGATCTGCTTGGCGAGGAACACCGTGGCCATCGCGCCCGCGCCGAGCTTGCGGATGATGCGGTAGCCCGGGATCTGCTGGCTGGTCTTGACGGCCTCGAGGTCGCCGCGCAGGCGCTCGACCTGGCGCTTGGTGAGGAACTCCCGCTGGACGAGCACCTCGGCGAGCGTGATGGGCACGCTGGTGGCCGACTGCTTGCGCACATGCGACGCGCAGTCGTCGAGCTCCTCGGGCGACATCAGGCCGCGCTCGACCACGAGCTTGCCGAGCACGGTGTCGAGGCTCGAGCCGCTGCGCGAGGCCTCGTTCGGGCTCGGCGCCTGCGCGGGAGCCATCGGCGGCTCGCCGTCGTCGGCGAGCTCGATGCGGGGGGAATCGTTGCCTTGGTCTTGGGACACGGCGGGTTCGGTGGGCACAGGCCCGGCCGAGTGTCATCGGCAGGGGAATCGCACAGGTTCATCCAACATGGGCCCGTTGTCAACGCCGCGCGGGACTCGGGGCCGCCGGGCAAGGGCTTCTGGTGACCGATACGGATGCGCCGCGCGGCAGGTTCCGAGGGTTCCGATGTCCGCCGCGGGCGGAGATCGACGGCCTTATCCTCCACCCATGGCTTTCGAGGTCTCCCATTCCGGCCTGGCCGCCGCGCCCGCGCATGCGCGGCTCGTGCTGGCCAGCGGGTCGCCGCGGCGCCGCGAGCTGCTCGCCGAGGCTGGCTTCGTGGCCGAGATCGAGCCGGCCGACATCGACGACGCCGCGCTGTCGGTGGGGGCCGTCGACGCGTCGGACATGGCGAGCGCGCTCGCCCACTTCAAGGCGCGGCGCGTGGCCGAGCGTCGGTCCGCCCGCGGCGCGCCTGCCGCATGGGTGCTGGCCGCCGACACGGTGTGCGAGCTCGACGGCGAGGTGCTCGGCAAGCCGCGCGACGCGGAGCACGCGCGCGCGATGATCCGCTCGCTGTGCGGGCGCGGGCATGGCGTGGTGACGGGCTGGGCGCTGGTCGGGCCCGATGGCTCGGTGCGCGTCGGGCGCGATGTGGCGTGGATCGAGATCGGCGAGCTGCCCGCCGGAGAGCTCGAGCGCTTCGTGGCGGAAGGCGCGTGGCGCGGCAAGGCGGGCGGCTACAACCTGCCCGAGGTGGTCGCGCGCGGCTGGCCGGTCCGCTGCGAAGGCGATCCGCAGACGGTGGTGGGGCTGCCGGTGGCGCGGCTCGCGCCGCTTCTTCGCGGGCTTCTCGCGGAGGGCCGACGATGACGATGCGATCGACGATGGCGATGCTTCACGCCGCGCAGGATGCGCCCGCGGGCGACGCGCTGCGCATCGACCCCGCGCTCGCGGGCCGAGAGCTCGGCCCGTGGACCATGGTGCCCGCGTGGGCGACCGTGCCTCTTGCGGCGGCGGCGGCGATGGCGCTCGCGTGGTACTTCGTGCGGCTCGGGCGCGCCGATGTGCCGCGCGCGCGGCGCTGGATGCGGCGCGTGTCGGCGGCGCTCCTCGCCGCGAGCCTGGTGCCGCTCGTGCGCGCGCTGAGCTTCGTCCACCCGCACGAGGACCGCGAGGGCTGGGCGGTCGCGTGGTCGCTGGTGCTGATGGCGGTCGTGGTCTGCGCGCTGCTCGCGATCGTCGACTTCATCGCGACCGCGCGCAGCGGCGTGCGCGAGTACCGCGAGATGCGCCGCGAAACGCTCGGCGGAAGGACGCGCGAGGGTGGCTGACGCGCGCGGACCGCTTCCACGATGGCTCGCGCCGCTCGCATGGCCGCTCGCGCGGGCGTATGGCGCGGGCGTCGCCCATCGGAACGCGCGCTTCGACCGCGGCGTGGGCGTGCATCGGCTCGAGGTCGGGGGGATCAGGCCGCCGGTCGTCTCGGTGGGAAACCTCACCGCGGGAGGCACGGGCAAGAGCCCGTTCGTGGCGTGGATCGCGCGGGAGATCGCTGCGCGCGGCGGGAAGGCCGTGATCGCGATGCGCGGCTATCGCGGGGTTTCCGACGGTCGCGGCGGCGTGATGTCGGACGAGGCGGTCGAGTATGCGTCGACGGCGCCCGAGGCGCTGGTGGTCGTGGGCGGCAGGCGGCGCGAGGCGCTCGGGCAGGCGCTCGCGGGCGCGCCGTGGCTTGACCGCGCGGTCGTCGTGCTCGACGACGGATTCCAGCACCGCATGCTCGCGCGCGACCTCGACATCGTGCTCGTCGACGCGACGCGGCCCGGGCTCGATGGCGACCTGCTGCCGAACGGATGGCTCCGCGAGCCGGCGCACGCGATCACGCGGGTGCGAGGCGCTGCGTTCGATGCGCCGGCCGACGACCGCACGGTGCTCGCGCGGCAGTTCGCGGCGGCGGGCCGCGCGCGCGACGGCCTCGTCGTGCTGACGAAGGCCGATGACGGCGCCGAGCGCGCACGCGCGGCCGCATCGGTGCTGCGCTGGCGCGGGTGCGCGCACGACGCTTCGTGCGTGCACGAGTGGTCGGGCATCGAGGTTGCGCAGGGCGACGCGCAGACACGCGCGCTTCCCGTGTCGACGCTTGCGGGAGCGAGGGTGGTGAGCGCGTGCGCGCTCGGAAACCCCGCGCATTTCCACGCGATGGTCGAGCGCGCAGGCGCGCAGGTGGCCGAGCGGCTCGAGAAGGCCGATCACCGCGCGTTCAGGGCCGAAGAGCTCGAGTCGGCCGCGCGCCGCTCGGGCGCGCGCATGGTGGTGATGTCGCGCAAGGACCGCGTGAAGCTCGACCGCGCGCCCGCGGTCGAGGTGGCGGTGCCCGCGCTCGCGCTGCGATTTCTCGAAGGCGAGGATCGCGCGCGCGCGGCGATTTCCGCGCTCGTCAGCGGACGAGCCGCTCGCGCGTGACCGCGGTCGATCGGTAGCTGCCGTAGGGAACGCCCTGGTATTCGCGGCGGCGGTCGGTCGTGGTGACGACGACCTCCTCGTCGACGCGCACGAGCGCCTCGCGCGACTCGCCGAGCATCGCATCGCGCCTGCCCGCGCCCGCGTCGTGCATCGCGGCGCCCGCAAGCAGCGGCGCGCCGAGCGGCGCGCGCGTCGGGACGCGCGCGGACTGCTGCGACGAGCATCCAAAGGCGGCGCCGAGCAGCGCCGCGGCCGAAAGACCGAGAACCATGGCGCGCGGGAAAGTGCGAATCTTCAGGTTGTCCACAGCATGACCTCGCGCCGAAAGTGGCCGCGGGCGGCCCGCAGGCAAGCGAGGCGGTGGGCTTGGTTGGAAAAACCCGCGTGTCGCGCCCCTACAGGCCCACCCCGGCCTTCGGACGCGGGTTTCGCCGCAAACCGCGCGCAACCCTTGACTTCGCCCACTCCAAAGTCGGATACTCGCGTCCGCCGTGCGCGTGATCGTGCGCCGCGGCACGAACACGCAACGACCCGTCGCGAGACGGCAAGCCAGGCGAGGTGGAGCGATGGCAACGACGACGAAGAAGGACCTGATCGAGCGCGTTTCCCAAGAGACGGGCATCTCGCGCACCGATGTGCGCCGCACGGTGCAGTCGTTCCTCGAGATGGTCATCGACGAGCTGTCGCGCGGCAACCGCCTCGAGTTCCGCGACTTCGGCGTGTTCGAGATCCGCGAGCGCGCGGGCCGCGTGGCGCAGAACCCGAAGACGCTCGAGCGCGTCGCGGTTCCGCCGCGCAAGAGCGTGCGCTTCAAGGTGGGCCGCCTGATGCAGCAGTCGCTCGTCGACGGCGGGCCCGTGCTCGAGCGCAGCGCCGCGACCAAGGACGAGTGAGCCTCGGCGTCGCGACCCTGCGCATGCCGCGGCGGCGCGCGGTGGGAAAATTGACCAGTGCGGCCCCGCCCCTGTTGCAGGTGGCGGGGCCGCGTTAGTCTCCGCGGCGTGAACGACGAACCCACATCGCTCTCGGCGGAGGAAGTGCTCGCACGCGAGACCGAGCGCGCGCAGCGCCCTGCGCGCGGCGCGCGCGGCCGGCGTGCTCCGCGTGGCCTCGACGACACGCAGCGCCGCGATGTGGCCGCGCTGTTCGGCGCGCAGCCGCCCGTCGCGCTCGAGGCCGAGATGGGCCTGCTCGGCGCGGTGCTGTGGGATCCGAAGGTCGTGGGCGATGTGCTGCAGATCGTGCGCACGGGCGACGACTTCTCGTCGCCGCGCCACGGCCGCATCTACGACTCGATCGTCGAGCTCTACGACCGGCATGCGTCGGTCGACCTCGTGATGCTCAACCAGCTGCTCAAGGACCGCGGCCTCGTCGACGCGGTGGGCGGCGTCGAGTATCTCGTGCAGCTGGCCGAAGGCGTGCCGAGCGCCGCGAACGCCACGCACTGGGCGCGCATCGTGCGCGAGAAGGCCACGCTGCGCGAGCTGATCGCCGCGGCGGGCGAGATCCTGTCCGACGCGCACACCTCGCGAGAGGGCGCGCAGGATGTGCTCGAGAGCGCCGAGCAGCGCATCTTCCGCATCGCGCAGAAGCGCGAGCAGGGCTCGGTGAGCTCGGCGAACGAGCTGGTCGACGAGACGATGCGGCTGCTCGAGCAGAGCGAGGGCAAGGGCTTCGCGGGCGTGCGCAGCGGGTTCGTCGAGTTCGACGAGATGACCAACGGCATGCAGCGCGGCGAGATGCTGATCCTGGCCGCGCGTCCGTCGATGGGAAAGACCGCGCTCGCGCTCAACATGCTCGAGCAGGTGGCGCGCATCGGCACGCCCGCGCTCATGTTCAGCCTCGAGATGGGCCGCCAGCAGCTGATCCAGCGCATGCTGTGCGCGCTCGGCCAGATCGACGGCCAGCGCATGCGCCGCCACATGCTCGGCAGCGACGACTATCGCCGCCTGATGGGCGCGTGCGGCGACCTGTCGAAGCTGCCGATCTACATCGACGACACCCCGGGCCTGACGCTGCTCGCGATGCGCTCGAAGGCGCGCCGCATGAAGGAGCGCTTCGGGATCGGCTTCATCGCCATCGACTACCTGCAGCTGATGACCGCGGGCGGCAAGGTCGAGAGCCGCCAGCTCGAGGTGAGCGAGATCTCGCGCGGCATCAAGGCGATGGCGCGCGAGCTCGAGGTGCCCGTGCTCTGCCTGTCGCAGCTCAACCGCGCCGCCGAGCAGCGCGAGGGCCACCGGCCGCGCATGAGCGACCTGCGCGAATCGGGCTCGATCGAGCAGGACGCCGACGTGGTGATGATGCTCCACCGCGAGGAGTACTACCACCGCAACGACCCGAACTGGGCCGACGAGAACCCCGACAAGGTCGGCACGGGCGAGCTCATCGTGGCGAAGCAGCGCAACGGTCCGACCGGCACGGTGAACCTGGTGTGGGACGGAAACACCACGCGGTTCAAGAGCCAGGCGTATGCGGCGTCGCCCGAGGAAGCGATGCGCGATTCCGCGCCGCGACGCGTGATCGCCCCCACCCGGCCACGCGCGGTCGAGGCGCCCGACGACGACCTGCCGATGTGACGACGACGGCGGTGCGGCGCTGAAGCGCGATTTCGCGGCAATCGGCCGCCGCGCGGGCCGTTACTCTTCCGACCGGCGGGCGGCGTGCGCATGGATCCGACGACCGACGAGTTCCAGCAGCTCCTGAAGCGCGCCGCCGAGGGCGACTCGGTGGCGTGGCGCGCCGTCGTCGAGGAGTTCGCGCCGCGCGTGTTCGGCTTGGTGCGCGCGCAGTGCCGCGACGACGAGCTGGCCGAGGAGATCGCGCAGTCGACCTTCTGCACGGTGTCGGCCAAGATCGCGACCTATGTCGAGGGCGGGCGCTTCGAGTCGTGGGTGTTCCGCATCGCGATGAACCGCCTGCGCGACGAGATGCGTCGGCGCAAGCGCCAGGCGCGCGCGGTGGGCGACGAGGTGCTCGACGCCGCGCCGCCCGGGCGTGCGGCGCGGCGCGCGGGATCGGCCGCGTCCGAGGAGGCCGCGGCGCGGCTTCGCCATGCGATGGAGCGGCTGCCCGACGCCGACCGCGAGCTCGTCGATCTGCGCCACATCGGCGGGATGAGCTTCAAGGCCTTATCAGACTATTTCGAGGAGCCCGTGGGGACCTTGCTTGCGCGGCACCACCGCGCGCTCAAGAAGCTGCGCGCCATGCTCGAGGACGCGGGAATCGAGGCGGGGGACTTGTCGGGGGAGGAGTCGTAGCCGTGGCCGAGGTGACGACGAAGCTGGCGACGATGGCGGCCACCATGGCGCCGAATGGCACGGCCGTCGGCGCGATGTTCGCGGACGAGCCCGCATGGACGGACTCGGGGCGTTGCGCGGGCGCGGATTTCGACGCAATCGGCAGCGCGGCTGGCCGTTCTGCCTGTCGGCTGGAGGAGGATTCCGAACGATGAGCGACC
>JBJTOV010000428.1:0-3247 GCA_046074745.1 Planctomycetota bacterium
TGGTGAAGCCGGGCGCGGTCGTGATCGATGTCGGGATCAACCGCGTGACGGGCCCCGATGGGAAGGCGGTCACCGTCGGCGATGTCGCCTTCGACGAGGTGCGCGAGGTCGCGGGCTGGCTCTCGCCCGTTCCGGGCGGCGTGGGCCCCATGACGGTGGCCATGCTGCTGCGCAACACGGTCGACGCGGCGCTGCGGTAGGGCGAGTTTCCCGCAGGAAACCGCTCGGAAGCGCCATCCACGGTTGGTATCCTGCCCCCCTCGGCCGATCTCGGCCAGGAAGGAACCAGACCCATGCTGTCCACCACGCTCATCGTCGCTGCGCTTCTCGCGGCGCCGCAGAACGCCCCGAAGCCCGCCGCCGAACGCCCCGCGCAGGCCGCCCCCGAGCTCAAGCCGCTCGGCATCGGCGACGCCGCCCCCGCCTTCGCGGTCGACACCTGGGTGAAGGGCGAGCCCTTCGAGAAGATCGAGGCGGGCAATGTCTATGTCATGGAGTTCTGGGCGACCTGGTGCGGCCCGTGCATCGCGGCGATCCCGCACCTCACCGAGCTCCAGAAGAAGTACCCCGATGTCCGCTTCGTGGGCGTCGCCGCCAGCGAGTCGGGCTCCGACGAGGGCGCCAAGCTCGGCAAGGTGAAGGGCTTCGTCGAGGGCAAGGGCGACGCGATGGGCTACCGCGTGGCCTATGTCGGCGACCGCGCCAAGATGTCGCGCCCGTGGATGGAGGCCGCCGGCCAGCGCGGCATCCCCTGCACCTTCATCGTGGGCAAGGACGCGAAGGTCGCCTGGATCGGCCACCCGATGCAGATGGACCAGCCGCTCGCCCAGATCGTGGCGGGCACCTGGGACGCGGGCGCGGCCGCCAAGGATTTCGCGAACAAGCGCGCCGCCGCCGACATGCAGCGCGGCATCGCCATGGCGATGCGCGACGCGTCGAAGTCGGGCGACTACACGAAGGCCGTCGCCGCGATGCGCGCGGCGCTCGAGAAGGCTCCGACCGACCAGCTGAAGTTCCAGCTGATGACCGTGCTCGCGGGCCCGGCCGACCAGCCCGCCGAGGCCTGGAAGCTGGCCGAGGAGATCTACGAGTCGAACAAGGGCGACGCGATGGCCATGAACCAGCTCGCATGGACGCTGGTCGACCCCGAGGGCGCGGTCAAGAAGCCGAACCTCGACATCGCGATGAAGGCCGCCGAGCGCTGCGTCGAGCTGACGAAGTCGAAGGACGCCTCGATGATCGACACCCTCGCCCGCGTCCACTTCCTGAAGGGCGATGTCGCGCGCGCGGTCTCGCTCCAGAAGCAGGCCATCGAGGCCTCGGCCGACGAGAAGCTCAAGGAGAGCATGGAGAAGACCCTCGCCGAGTACGAAGCCGCCCTCAAGAAGGCCTGAGCGGCTCTTCGAACGCACCAACCCACGGCGGGCGGACGCACGGTCCGCCCGCTGTTTTTTTCGCGGCTATCCTGCGCGCCCCATGGGCAACGCTCCGTACTCGGTTCCCGTCGTTCCCGGCGTGCGCAGGCATGTGGTGGTCGTCGGCGCGGGCATCGTGGGCGCATCGACCGCATGGCACCTTGCGCGCAAGGGCTACGCGGTCACGCTCGTCGACCGCGAGCCGCCGCGCGCGATGGGCGACGGCGCGAGCGGAGGCAACGCGGGGCTGCTCTCGATCGGCCACTATCCGCTCACGCGGCCGGGCGTGTCGTGGCGCGGGCTGCGCTGGATGTTCTCGTGCACCGCCCCGCTCTACATCAAGCCGCGGCTCGACCGCGAGCTCGTCGGCTGGCTGTGGAACTTCCACCTCCACTGCAACCGCCGCCACCTCGACCGCTGCATGAAGGTGCTGTGCGCGATGGGCTGGCAGACGCTCGATGTGCTCGAGGGGATCCTGAAGGAGGAGTCGATCGCCTGCGACTACGCGCGCGACGGCTGGCTCGATGTGGTGATGAAGCCTGAGAACATGGCGAAAGCCGAAGCCGAGGCGCGCAGCCTCGAGCCGTTCGGCTACCGCTGGGAGCGCCTCGAGGGCGACGCCCTGCGTCGGCGCGACCCGTGCTTCGCCGACACGGTCGCGGGCGCGATCCACATGAAGGACAGCGCCCACTGCGCGCCGCACGACCTGATCGCGGGCCTGGTGCGCGCGCTGCCGAAGCATGGCGTCGCGCTGCGCTTCGATACGGGCGTGAAGGGCTTCGCGCAGACGCGCGGCGGCACGGTGACGGGCGTCGCGCTCGAGAACGGCGAGATGCTGCAGGCCGACGCCACGGTGCTCTGCGCGGGCGTGTGGAGCGACGGGCTTGCGCGGCTCGCGGGCCTGCGCATTCCGATGCAGGGCGCGCGCGGCTACCACCTGCAGTTCGACTACCCGGCCGACGCGCCGCCACCGATGCCATCGACCGGCATGGTGCTGCACGAGACCTTCGTGGCGATCACGCCGATGCAGACCGCCGAGAAGCGCCAGCTGCGGCTCGCGGGCACGCTCGAGATCGGGCCGCTCGGGCAGCCGTGGATGCGCGAGCGCCTAGAGATGCTCGTCAAGGGAAGCACCGCGTATCTGCGTGGGCTCGACCGGCTGACGCCGTCGGCCGAGTGGGCGGGCTACCGCCCGTGCACCTCGGACGGAATGCCCGTGATCGGCGGCGTGCGCTCGAAGCCCGGCCTGTTCGTGGCCACGGGGCACGCGATGATGGGCATGACGCTCGGACCCGTGACGGGCAAGGCGATGGCCGAGATCGTGGCGGGCGAGAAGCCCTGCTTCGATGTATCGATGCTTGGCGCAGAGCGCTTCAACTGACGCGCAGTGCCCGCGGCAGGACCAGCGCGGCGAGAGCACCGCGCGTGAAACCTGGCTACCAGAGCCACGCGGCGCCGATCACGCCCGCGCTGTCGCCGAGTTCGGCGCGCACCACGGGCGTGGTGAAGCTGTCGCCAAAGGTGTGGTGCGCCACGCGCGCGGGCACGAGGTCGGTGGCCGCGCGCAGGTTGCTCGCGCCGCCTCCGAGCACGATGGCGTCCGGGTCGAGCAGGTTGACGACATCGCCAAGCGACACCGCCACGCGCTCGGCCCAGCGCACGATCGTCGCGGCGGCGACCGCGTCGCCCGCATCGGCGGCGGCCTCGATCTCGGGCAGCCGCAGGCGCCTGCTCTGCTATTGAGTGAATTCCGTACCTCCGGTACCGCTTTAAAATGATTGTAAGCCCCGAGCGCTGCAACTGATAATACTAGTAGAATCTTAATCAGCAGG
>JBJTOV010000429.1:0-10468 GCA_046074745.1 Planctomycetota bacterium
ATCCCGCTGTCGCTGGTGATCACCACGCTCGTCTTCCGGCTGGCCGGAATGCTTACCGGCACGTCGCTCTCGATCAACGTGATGACGCTCGGCGGGATCGCCGTGGCGATGGGGGAACTGGTGGACGACGCGATCGTGGACGTCGAGAACATCTTCCGGCGACTGAAGGAAAACAACGCCCGTCCCGAGCCGCTGCCGGCCCTGCGGGTGGTCTACGAGGCCAGCCGGGAGATCCGCGGGGCGATCGTGTTCGGCACGGCGGTCGTGATCCTGGTGTTCCTGCCGTTGTTCGCCCTCTCGGGCATCGAAGGCCGCCTGTTCGCCCCCTTGGGCGTGGCCTACATCGTGTCGATCCTGGCGTCGCTCGTGGTGTCGCTGACGGTGACGCCGGTGCTCTCCTTCTATCTGCTGCCGCGCTCCCGGGCCACGCACCGCGAGCACGACGGGCTGCTGCTCTCGGTCCTCAAAACCCTGGCCACGCCCCTGATCCGCACGAGCATGACCATGCCGGGCCTGCTGCTCATGCTCACCTGGATCGGCGTGGGCGTCGCGGGCTGGCAGCTCTCCCGGATCGGCCGCGACTTCCTCCCGCCGTTCGACGAGGGGAGCGTGCAGGTGAACGTCACGCTGCCGGCGGGCTCGTCGCTGGAGGCATCGAACGCCGTCTGCGGACTCATCGACGCGAAACTCCGGAGCCTGCAGAAGACCGAAGGTGGGCTGCAGGGGGAGGTTCTCTCGTTCGTCCGCCGGACGGGCCGGGCGGAGCTCGACGAGCATGCAGCGCCGGTGAACGTGAGCGAATACATCCTCGCCATGAATCCCGATTCCGGCCGGCACCGCGAGGAGATCATCGAACAACTGCTCGACGAACTCGGCAGCGAGGTGCCCGGCGTGGCGATCGAGGTGGAGCAGCCGCTGGCCCACCTCATCAGCCACATGGTCTCCGGCGTCTACGCCCAGATCGCGATCAAGGTGCACGGCGACGACCTCGACGCGCTCGTGAGGGCGGCTGAGCGGATCAAGCGGGCGATCCAGGCGGTGCCCGGGCTCACGCCCCCGGTGGTCGAGCCGCTCGAGAAGACCGAGGAGCTGCAGATTCGCCTCCGGGCCGACGACCTCGCCTGGTATGGGCTCACCCGCGAGACCGTGGCCCGCGTCATCCAGACGTCGCTCCAGGGGGAGGTGGTGTCACAGGTGCTCGAAGGGCAGCGGCGGTTCGATCTGCTGGTGCGGCTGGAGGACGACGCCCGCACCGACTACGCCAATCTGGGCCGGCTGCGGCTCGATCTGCCCCGCGGTCGGGGGCAGGTGGAACTTCGTGAACTGGCCGACATCGGCCCGGGCGCCGGCCCCAACTCAGTCAACCGGGAGAACGCCCGCCGGCGGATCGTGGTCCGCTGCAACACGCAGGGCCGCGACCTGGCCGGTGCCGTGGCGGAGATCCGCCGCCGGGTCGATGCCGAGGTGCCGCTGCCGGAGGGCTCGTTCATCGAGTACGGCGGCCAGTTCGAAAGCCAGGAGCGGGCCACCACGCTGATCATGGTGCTGGCTGGGCTGTCGGTCGTGGGGATGTTCGTCGTGCTCCTGCTCCTCTACCCGTCGGTACGGATCGTGCTGTAGCTGCTCAACGCCCTCCCCACGGCCTTCATCGGCGGGGCGCTGGCCCTCACCGTCACGCACCAGCCGCTCACGGTGGCGAGCCTCGTGGGCTTCATCTCGCTCGGCGGGATCGCCGTCCGCAACGGGATCCTCCTGGTCACGCACTACTTTCACCTGATGAAGGAGGAAGGGGAGGCGTTTTCGCCGGCCATGATCCTCCGCGGCAGCCTCGAGCGACTGGCCCCCGTCCTGATGACGGCCCTGACGGCGGGAATCGGCCTCGTGCCGCTGGTGATCGGCGGCCAGGAGCCCGGCCGCGAGATCCTCTATCCGGTCGCAACGGTGATCCTCGGCGGCCTCGTCACGTCCACCCTGTGCGAGTTCCTGATCCATCCGGGCCTGTTCTGGAAGTTCAGCGGCCAGGATGCCTCGCGGCTGGCCCGGGCAGACGACGTGGAGAACGACCTTCCCCTTGGAGTATGACATGCGCACCATTACGAGCCTTGTTTCGAACGCGGCCTGTGCCGTCCTGACCGCTGCTGCCCTGGGCCTGGCTGGCTGTAGCGAGCCGGCGGCAGTCCCTGAGTCCACGGCCCCCACGACAACCGCAAAGGGCGGGCATGACGATCACGACCACGATCACTCCCCTGGCGGCCATGACCACGGAGCCGGCCCGCACGGCGGCACGCTGGCCGACTGGGGGGGCGGGAAATACCACGTCGAGTTCACGGTCGATCACGACGCGAAGGAGGCCGTGGTCTACGTCCTGGGTGCCGACGAGAAGACGCCCGCCCCGGTGAAGGCCGACGACGGCAAGCTCCTGCTCACGATCCGCGAGCCGTCCTTCCAGGTCGAGCTCGCCGCCCGCCCGCTCTCCGGCGAGGCCGAGGGCTCCGCGGCCCGGTACGCCGGCCGGCACGACGGCCTGGGCATCGTCCGGGAGTTTTCCGGCACGATCAGCGGCGCGGTGGACGGCACCCCCTTCGCCGGCGATTTTGAGGAACAGGCCCACGACCACGACTGACCGCGGTGGAGCGATGATGTCCGGGCCGCCGGGCGGGAGTCACCGCCCGGCGGTCGGCGCAGTGGCCCGGCGCACCGCCGGCGGCAGGTCGAACCGATCCAGGTTCATCACCTTGGTCCAGGCAGCCACGAAGTCGGCCACGAACGTCGCTTGGGCGTCGGCGCTGGCGTAGACCTCGGCGATCGCCCGGAGCTGCGAGTTCGATCCGAACACGAGATCGGCCCGGCTGGCCGTCCACTTCACGGCGCCGGTCTTCCGGTCACGGCCTTCGAAGAACTGGTCGCAGACGGGCGACTTTCGCCACTCGATTTGCATGCCGAGCAGGTTCGTGAAGAAGTCGTTCGTGAGCATGCCCGGCCGGTCGGTGAACACGCCCAGGGATGCAACTGGGCCGGAGCCCGTGTTCGCCCCCAGCACCCGCAGGCCGCCCACGAGCACCGTCATCTCGGGCGCCGAAAGCGTGAGCAGCTGCGCCCGATCGACGAGCAGCTCCTCCGCGGGCCGGTCGATCTCCCGCGGCAGGTGGTTGCGGAAGCCGTCGGCCTGCGGCTCGAGCACCGCGAACGACGCGGCATCGGTCATGTCGGCGGTGGCGTCGGTCCGGCCCGGGGTGAAGGGCACCGTCACGTCGTGGCCGGCGGCCCGCGTGGCCTGCTCGACCGCCGCACAGCCGCCGAGCACGATGAGGTCGGCGAGCGAGATCTTCGTGCCGTCGGTCTGGGCGGCGTTGAACTTCTGCTGGACACCTTCCAGCACGCCGAGCACCCGGGCCAGTTGGTCAGGCTCATTGACCGGCCAGTCCTTCTGCGGGGCCAGGCGGATCCGCGCGCCGTTGGCGCCGCCCCGCTTGTCGCTGCCGCGGAAGGTGGACGCAGAGGCCCAGGCCGTCTTCACGAGGTCGGAGACCGACAGGCCGGAGGCGACGAGCGCAGCCTTGAGCGCCGCGATGTCGGCCGAGTCCACGAGCTTGTGATCGGCCGCCGGAACCGGATCCTGCCACAGCTGGGCCGGGGCCACCTCGGGGCCGAGCAGCCGCGTCACCGGGCCCATGTCCCGGTGCGTGAGCTTGTACCAGGCCTGGGCGAAGGCGGCGGCGAACTCATCCGGATGCTCGTGAAACCGTTTCGAGATCACGGCGTACTTCGGATCCAGTTTCAGGGCCAGGTCGGTGGTGAACATCATCGGCGCGTGCGACTTCGAGTCGTCGTGGGCGTCGGGCACGGTGCCCTTGGCCGCAGGATCCTTCGGGGTCCACTGCCAGGCGCCGGCCGGGCTCTTCGTCAGCCCCCACTCGTAGGCGAACAGGTTGTCGAAGTAGCTGTTCGACCACTCGGTGGGCGTGTCGCTCCAGGCGCCCTCCAGGCCGCTGGTGATCGTGTCGGCCCCCTTGCCGGTGCCGAAGCCGTTCTTCCAGCCCAGGCCCTGCTCCTCGATCGGTGCGGCCTCGGGCGCGGGCCCGACGTTGTCTGCCGGCCCCGCTCCGTGCGACTTGCCGAAGGTGTGGCCGCCGGCGATGAGCGCCACGGTCTCCTCGTCGTTCATCGCCATCCGGGCGAAGGTCTCGCGGATGTCGCGGGCCGCGGCGAGCGGGCGCTCGAGCTCGCGGTCGCCGGTGTAGCGCTCGTCGCCAAGCCACACCTTCTCGGAGCCCCAGTAGGTCGCGTCGGCTTCCCACGCATCGGCGCGGCCACCCGCGAAGCCGAAGGTCTTGAAGCCCATCGACTCGAGCGCCACATTGCCGGTGAGGATCATGAGATCCGCCCACGACATCTTGCGGCCGTACTTCTGCTTGATCGGCCACAGCAGACGGCGCGCCTTGTCGAGGTTCGCGTTGTCCGGCCAACTTCCGAGCGGTGCAAAGCGCAGCATGCCCGCGCCGCCGCCGCCGCGGCCGTCGGTGACGCGGTAGGTGCCCGCGCTGTGCCACGCCATTCGGATGAAGAACGGGCCGTAGTGGCCGTAGTCGGCGGGCCACCACGGCTGCGACGAGGTCATCAGCGCCTTGAGGTCGGCGATGACGGCGTTCAGGTCGAGCGTTCCGAACTCCTTCGCATAGTCGAACGCGGGGCCCATCGGGTCGGACTTCGGCGAGTTCCGCTCGAGCGGCGTCAGATCGATCTGGTTCGGCCACCAGTCGCGCGGATAGGTGCCCTGCGCCACATTCCGAAGGAAACCGCCCGCGAAGGGGCACTTGCTTGCGCTCGACATGACGAAACTCCTGAACTCCCCGACGACCTGCGGGACAACGAGAATAGCACGAAGCGCGTGGCTGCGGCCAACAGCATCGGTGCTTGCCGAATCGATTCACCCGAGCCCCACGCATCGCTCGATGAGCAGGGTGATGCACGCGCACACCGATCTTCGCGCGCGAATCGTGTGGATCGCGGTCGCCGTGGCCGCGATCAGCGCGCTTGCGGAAGCGCTCGTACGCACCGCGCGCGCAGGCCCCGCGAGCTGAGCGGTTCGACCTACGCCTGCACCGCGCCGTACTGCGCGCGATACGCGGCGATGCGCGCTCGGTCGGCGTCGGTCAGGCGCGCGCCGAGGTGCGCGACCACCTCGTCGATGTTCACGATCGCGGCGGTCGGCATGGCGAACTCGCGGCCGACTTCGGTGAGCGCGCTCGAGGTCGACGCGTCGCTCGCGCGTTCCTGGCGGTCGACCGATACGACGAGGCCTGCGAGCCTGATGTCCGCCGCGGCGCGCAGGATCGGCACCGTCTCGCGGATCGAGGTGCCTGCGGTCGTCACATCCTCGACGATCAGCACGCGGTCGCCGTTCTCGAGCTTGCGGCCGACGAGGAGGCCGCCCTCGCCATGGTCCTTCGCTTCCTTCCTGTTGAAGCAGAACTCGACCTCGCGGCCGCGCTCAGCGAAGGCCATCGCGACGGCGACGACCAGCGGAATGCCCTTGTACGCGGGGCCGAACAGGACATCGAAGCCGTCGGGAAACGAGCGCTCGATCGCGTCGGCGTACGCGCGGCCGAGCTTCGCAAGCTGCACGCCCGAGCGGTACTTGCCCGTGTTCACGAAGTACGGCGTCTTGCGGCCGCTCTTCGTGGTGAAGTCGCCGAAGGTGAGCACCCCGACCTCGACCATGAAATCGATGAACCGACGCTGGTAGTCATGCATGGCGCGGATCGTAACGAGGCCGCGCCAGCGCGGCGCACGCGCGCGAAACGCGCGCAGCACCTACGCGAACAGCCCGCGCACCGCCACCTCGAGCGCGCGCACCTCGGCCACGATCGCATGCGCGCCCGCCGACTCGAGTTCGGCGCGGTCGCCCGCGCCCCAAAGCACCCCCACCTTCGCCGTGCCGCAGGCGCGGCCCGCGCGCACATCGTGCTCGCGGTCGCCGATCATCACCGAAGCCTCGGGGCGCGCGCCCGCGGCGATCAGCGCGCGGCGCAGCGTGACATCCTTCGGCTCGACCGTCTGCTCGTCCTGCGGCGCGTGCACCACGGGAAGGTGGTTGCGAAGCCCGATGTCATCGACCAGCCGCTCGGCCACGGGGCCATACTTCGAGGTGACGATCGCAAGCGGCGCCAGCCGCCGCAGGCGCACGAGCTCCTCCGAAATCCCCTCGATCAGCGTGGTCTCGGCCGCCGACATCGCGCGGTACCGCTCGCGGTAGCGGTCGACCAGCACCGCCGCGAACGCGGGGTCGAGGCCTTCCTCGCGCACGATGATCTCGAAGGTGGTCCTGAGCGGCGGCCCGATGAACGACCGCGTGACCGCGGGCGGGCGCGGCGCGATTCCCGCTGAGGCAAGGGCGTGGTCGAAGGTGTTGGTGATCGCGCGCGTCGAGTCGACGAGGCATCCGTCGAGATCGAGGAACACGGCCTCGATGGGCTTCGGGCCGCGACGCGTCATCGCGGATCGCTGGCGGGTGCGGCGCCCTGATCCGCGGGCTTCGGCGCGGTCGCGGCCGCAAGCGCCTGCGCACCGCCGACCACGGGAAGCTCGAGCGAGGTGGCCGCGAGGTCGACGGTGAGCGTGGTGCCGGCTTCAGGCCACAGCGTGAAGTCGCGGTCGCTGCTGAAGATCATCAGACCGATCTGCTCGCCCGCGGGAATGACCTGATCGTCGGGCTCGAGGTCGAAGGCCAGGTCGTAGAAGCGGCCCGGCTCGAGCGGCTCCTCGTCCTCGATCGACGCGTGGTTGCGCGGGTCGGCCCAGCCGCGGGTGATGAGGTCGGCGTTCATGCCGCGTCCGCCCTTCCACGGCAGCGAGACGAGCCACACCGAAAGGTTCGCGGCGGGCTTGTCGCAGGCCACGCGGATGCGGATCCGCGGCGTGCCCGAGACATGCACGGGCGCGGTCAGCGCTGGCAGCGCGTACAGCAGACGGTTCGGCGACGACGCCGCCTTGGCAAGCACCGCGCCCGACTTCGCGACATCGTCGACGATCGACTCCTTGGCGGGGTCGCCCCCATCGGCGGCCTCGGCGGGCGCCAGGATGCCAACCGACGCCCCGCCCGCGCGCGGCCGCAGCACCACGGCGCTCGACGCGGGGTTCGGCCACTCGGCGTACGCCGTGGGCGACGAGCGCTTGTCGCCCTCGCGCACCACGGTCAGCGTGGGGTCGCGCTCCACGCCGTTCTCGACGCCGCACAGCCAGCGCGTGAACCAGCGGTTCATGGCCTCGAACGGCGGATCGCCACCGTGGCCGCCCTGGTGCAGGAAGAGCTGCGTGGGCACGCCCCGCGCCTTCAGCGCGCGGTAGACATGCGTGCTGTGCGAGGGCATCACATTCCAGTCGTTCAGCCCGTGCGCGAGCAGTGTGGGCGCCTTCACCGCGTCGAGCTGCAGCCAGTAGTCGCGCTTCTCCCAGAAGTCGTTCCAGTCGCCCGTGCGGCGGTCCATGCCCGCGAGCAGCTCGCCCTGAAGGATCTCCCTGTCCGACCATGCGCGCTTCGCGGGGTCGCCGCTCTGGATGAACTGGTAGAGCACATCCATGTCCTCGCCCATGTAGCCGCCCGGGTGCCGCACCAGGCCGTTCGCGCGGTAGTAGCGGTAGTACGAGGTGTTTGGCGCCACGGGAATGATCGCGGCCAGCCCCTCGACGCCCGTGGTCGCGGCCGCAAGGCACAGCGTGCCGTTGTACGAGGTGCCCGTCATGCCGACCTTGCCCGTCGACCATGTGGCCTTGACCTCGTCGCCGCCCTCGGCCGCCGTGTAGCCCTTCGCGCGGCCGTTCAGCCAGTCGATGACGGCCTTCGGCGCGAGCGACTCGTTCTGGCCGCCGACGGTGGGCACGCCCTGCGAAAGGCCCGTGCCCGGCGACTCGGAGTGCACCACCGCGAACCCGCGCGGCACCCACTCGGTGATCAGGCTGCCGCTGATGCGGGTCTTCTTCGGATTGAACGGGATCGGCGGCGGCGGTTGGTGCGGAGCGGGGTCCTGGTCGAGCGCGTGGCGCGGGTTCCAGACATAGTCGGGTCCCTCCTTCGCGGTGGCCGCGTAGTACGGGCTGGTCTCGTAGACGACGGGCACCTTCAGCCCCGCGTTGGTCTGCGCGGGACGCACCACATTCACATGCATGCGGTCGGGCCTGCCGTCGCCATCGGAGTCGAAGTCGGTCTCGACGAAGAGCGACTCGCGAACCCACATGGTCGGGTCGGAGAACGCCTCGACGACCTGCGCCTGGCCGTCGACGAACACCATCGCCTCAGTCGGCCGCGCGAAGGCGGCGGACGAGGGCAGTGCGAGCGCGAACACGAGCGAAGCACGCAGGATGCGAAGCATGCGCGGATCGTAGCGCGTTGCGACCGCGCGATTCGCGTCGCAGCTCGGTGAAACAGCCGCGAGGAACACTCGAAAGCAACAGCCCACCGAAACAGCCCACCGAAACAGCACGGCCCGCCGAAGTGGCGGGCCGCGCGATCGAATCGTTCAGGATGCCAAGGTCAGTTCGGCACCTTCTGGAAGTACAGGATCCTGGGCAAGTCGCCCGGCTTGTTCACGCCGTGGCGGTCGACGCACATCACATAGCGGGTGTCGTCGATCACCTGCTCCTGGTTGGTGCCGTCCCACACGCCCGTCACGGGGTTCTGCTTCACCTGCCGCACGCGCAGGTACACCGTGAACACATCGCTGCGCGTGGTGACGAGGTTCGAAATGCCCTTGAAGAGCAGGTTCGCGTCCTCGGCGTCGCCGAGCGGCTCGTCGTGCGGCTTCACGGGAATCGCCGCGGGGTTCTGCCCGATGCCCGCAAGGATGTCGGGCGGCAGCTGGCGCGGACGCGGATTGGTGCGGTCGGTGGTCCACGAGTACCCGTTCGTGTACTCGTCGAAACTTCCCGACGGCAGGTCGGCGTACGGGTCGAGCGCAAGCTGGTACATGCTGAACATGTTGCGCACGCCCTGACGCGCCCCCGCGGGCGGCGTGCGGGTGAGCGCAAGCAGCTCGCCCACCGAGGCGAGGCCACGCTCGTTGCGCATGCCGGGGAAGAGCGGCTTCTGGTCGGCGGGGAACGCCGTCGAAAGCACGCCGCCCGACACCTGCGCCGCGGTCAGGCCTCGGTCGCCGTAGCCAGGAATGAAGTACGGAAGGTCGAGGAACGGCAGCGGCGCACCGAGCAGCGATCGGTCGCGGTAGGCGCGCACCATCTCCGCCATGCGGTTGTGCGGCGTGGTTCCCGCGGCGCCCGCGGTGCGCGGGAGCCGTGCCATCATGGGCATCGCCATCATGGTCTCGGGCAGCGCCGTGTTCAGGTTCACCAGGCCCGGAACGAGCGTGCCACCCGAGCCGGCCAGCCTGAAGCTGCGCTGCTCGGCAAGCACGAGGTCCGAGGTCTCGATGGAGCTGTTCGCGTTTCGGTCGAAGCTGTTGCGGCCCGCTCCGCTGATGGTCATGCCGTCGAACATCGCCATGCCCACGGGCAGCGCAGGCTTCCAGGTGCGGAAGTTCGGCAGCACCGCGGGAGGCACCGTGGTCGACGCAGGGTCGAAGCGCGCGCCGAGCACGGGCACGCCGTCATCGTCGGCGCCGAAGGTGCCAGGCAGGCGAATCTGCAGGCGGTTGGTGAACACGCCCACGCCCGGATAGAAGTCGCTGTCGGGATCCTCGTCGAGCATGGTCTCCGAGAAGGTGCGCACCGTGGTCGGCGAGCTGCCCCAGGTCTCGAACACATGGCCCCATAGGAACACATCGAGGATCTCGCCCGTCTGCTCGAAGTCGAGGTCCTTCTGCGACAGCTGGAACGGGATGTTCGCCGCGCCGATGTTCTTGAACCGGTTCCAGTCGCCGATGCGGCAGCCCTTGTTGCCGATCATCCACTCGTAGGAAACGCCCTTGTACTCGCTGGTTCCGTGGCAGTCCTGCGCGAACACATCCACCGAGCCCGTGGGCAGCCCGAGCTTCGAGAGGAACGGCATCGGATCGTTGCCGACGCCCGAGACGACCTCGGTGCCGCCGTCGGTGAGCGCGATCTGATTTGTGAAGAACACGGGCTTGCCGCGCAGCGAGCGGCCGAACATGTCGACGAACACGAAGCTCGCCCAACGGCCAAGCCCCGAGGCATCGCCGTCGGGATCCTGGCCGACCTTCCATGAGTCACCCTTGTAGCCGGACAGCCCCGTCAAGCGCGCGCCGATGTCGCTCACGCCGTCCCACACGCGCTCCGAGCGCACGGGCTCGGTCGACATGCTGAACACATAGCGCGGCGAGAGCTCGGTGGCGCTGATCCGCTTCGCGGCGATGTCGACCGCGGTGTCGTCCCAAGTGTCGACATCCCACGCCCAGATGCGGCTTGCGCGGCACCAGGTCATGAAGAAGTCGTTCTCCTTGATGCGGATGCCCGACACGAAGCGGCGCTGCGGATCGGTGTCCCAGTTGTACTTCTT
>JBJTOV010000430.1:0-6240 GCA_046074745.1 Planctomycetota bacterium
AGCCGCTCGCCGGCGCGGCGCTCGACCGCCCTGCGGCGCGCGGCGTCGGTCACGATCTGGCCCATCATGCGCACCAGCGATCCGAAGAGATGCGCACGGTTCTCGAACACCGCGTCGCCCATCTTGAGGTAGAGCTCGTGCACCAGGACCGTGGTGTCGATCGGCCTGCGTGCGCCTTCGCGCGAGAGCATGGTGTGCGCGAGACGGTGGACCTCGGCGTAGATCTCGCGCCAGAGTGCGGCGAGCGCGTGCGCATCGCCCGCGGAGCGGCGCGCGAGCAGCTCCTCGACGATTCGGTGGCGCGCGTCGGCAGCGGCGCTCGAAGCAGCCGTCGCGTCGGGGAGAGTCGGTTCCGATCCGGCCAGAGGGTCCATCCTGCCTGCATCGTCGCGCGATGCGGTGCGGAGGACAAGCGCGCGCGACGGGCGCGACGGGCAGACTTTCCGTACGATTTTCCCGCATGTCCGCGCCGCGCGAACCCGTCCACCTCGAATCCGTGCGCGCATGCTTCGAGGAGCTGCTCGCGGGAGACCCCGCGCAGGCGCGCGCGCTGCACGGCGAAGCGGTCGTCCGCGAGGCCGAGGCGCTGCTCGCGGCGCATCGCGCGCTCGAGCAGGGCGATGCGCCCGAACCACGAGGCCTGGCCATGGCCGACGGCGCGCTCGCGCCCGGCGCCTCGTTCGACGGATTCGTGATCGAGGCGCCTCTCGGGTCGGGCGCGACCGGCGAGGTGTACGGCGCGGTCGAGCAGTCGGCCGCGCGACGCGTGGCCATCAAGCTGCTTCCGCCCGAGTCGGCGAGGCTCGGAGCGGAGCGCATGCATCGCGAGACGATGGCGCTCGCCGCGCTCGAGCATCCCGGCATCGCGCGGCTCTACCGTTCGGGCAGCGTGACGACGGGCGGCGTGCGCAGGCGCTACCTGGCGATGGAGCTCGTGCGCGGCGCGCGCACGCTGTCGGAGTGGCGCGCCGAGCGGCCGCGAAGCCATGCCGACTGCGTGCGCCTGATGGCGGATGCGGCCGAAGCCGTGGCGTTCGCGCACGGGCGCGGCGTGATTCACTGCGACCTCAAGCCCTGCAATGTGCTCGTCGACGAGAAGGATCGCGCGGTCGTGATCGACTTCGGGATCTCGAGGCTGCTCGACGAGGACGGCTCGGCGGCGCGCACGGTGTCGATTCTGGGCGAACGCGTGGCGGGCACCCTTGCGTACATCGCGCCCGAGTCGCTCGAGCCAAGCGCCCGCCCCGATGTGCGCGTCGATGTGTTCGCGCTGGGCGCGATGCTCTACGAACTGCTCGCCGAGCGGCCGTTCCGGCGCCTCGACGGGCTCGCGCTGCCCCAGCGGCTGGCCGCGATCGCGCGCGAGGAGCCCGCGCGCCTCGACGCGCGCGACCGCGCGCTGCGCGGCGACCTTGCGCGAATCGTGGCGCGCGCCACCGCGCGCGAGCCCGAGAGGCGCTACGCGGGAGCGGCATCGCTGGCCGCCGACCTGCGCGCGCATCTCGCGGGCCTGCCCGTCATGCCCGAGCTGCAGCCCCTTGGCGAGCGGATGCGCCGCGCGGTGGCGCGGCACAAGACGGCGACGGCGGTGGCGGCGCTGCTCGCCGCGGTGATGGTCGGCACGACCGCGGTCTCGGTGTCGTTCGCGCGGGCCGCGCACGCCGACGCGCGGCGCGCGAACCTGAGCGCCGCCGCGCGGGCGCTCGACGACTGCGACCTGCTGCTCGTGCGCAGGCATGTCGACGCGCTTGGCCCAGACGACGGCACGCCCGAGCGCGCCCTTCTCGAGCGGGCGCTCGCGATGCCGGGCGCCGTCGTGGCGCGTGACGACTGGTACGAATCGGCGTGGGGGCCGCAGGGCGCGTGGCTTGTGGCCAACGGCCACGGACGCGCATCGCCTGCAGCCGAGAAGTCCGCGCCCTGCCTGATCCGACTCGACCGAACGCCCGAGGGCTGGCGCGAGCGCTGGCGCACCGACGCGCTCGAGTCGGGGATCGGCACGCTGTGCGTGACGCGCGACGGGACGCGCATCGTCGATGTGTCGGCGGCGGGCGACCTGCGAATACTCGACGCGGAGAGCGGCGCGGCGCTCGAGACGGTCGCGCGAGCGCAGCCGCTGCGCGATGTCTATGGCCTCGCCGTGCGGCACGACGGACTGATCGCGCACGCCGACGGCGACCTCGTGCTGCGCGCGATCGGCGGCCTCTCGGCGCCATTGGCCCGCATCGACTGCGGCGTGGGCACGGTGCGGGCGCTCGCGTTCTCGCCCGCGGATCCGCGCGTACTTGCGGTTGCCGGACATGACGGCGTGGTGCTCGTCGATGTCGATGCGCATCGCGTGACGCAGCGGTTTTCCGATACGGGCGGCTATTCGGTGTGCGCGGCATGGAGCAGCGACGGCCGCACGCTCTTCGTGGGCAACTTCGACTGGAGCGTGCGCGCGTTCGAGCCCGCTCGCGCCGAGCCGCGCTGGACGGCGCGCGGACATACCGATGCGGTGTGGAGCGTGGCCATGCTCGACGACGGCAGCGTGGCGACCACGGGCGCCGACGGATCGCTCCGCCTTTGGCGCGCCGCCGACGGCGTGCCGATGGCCTCGGCGCCGCTGAGCGACGATGTGGCGTGGAGCCTGCGCGTGTCGCCCGACGGCGCGTCGGTCGCGGTCGCCTCGCGCGGCGCGCTGCGCGTGCAGTCGATGCAGCGCGTGCGCGCATGGACGGGCGACCGCGCGCACGCGCCCGGCACCGCGTGGGCCTCCGAGCCACGATCGGGCGAGGAATCGCAGGAATTCGCGCGCGCCGAGCCGCGCGAGGACGGCGCGGTGGCGTTGCACGCGCCGTCGGGCATGCGGCTCGTGCATCCATCGGGCGAAGGTCCCGCGGATGTCGTCGCCCTGTCACCCGACGGCGCGCTGCTGGCGGCGCTTCGCCGCGACGGCACGATCTCGCTGCTCGACGCGCGCAGCGGCGCGGTGCGCTGGCGGACGCGCGAACTGGCGCTCGAGGACCGGCATGAGCCGAACGGAATACCCGCGATGGCGGTGTCGCCGCGCGCGGGGCTGCTGCTCGTGGCGTCGCGCGGGCACCAGTGCGTGGCGCTCTCGCTTGCCGATGGCACGGAGGCGTGGCGCTCGGAGTTCGGCGCGGGCTGCGTGGCCGTGGCCGCATCGAGCGACGGACGCACGGTGTTCGCCGCCGACCGCGACGGTCGGCTCGCGCGCATCGATGCGCCGACGGGCGCGGTGCGCGCCACGGCGCGCTGGAACCGCACGCGCGTGAACGCGCTTGCCGTCGACGGCTCGGGCACGCGCGTGCTCGCCGCGAGCACCGATGGCTCGCTCCGCGTGCTCGAGGCCGACTCGCTCGAAGAGGTGCTGTCGCTCTCGCTCAACGCGTCCGCGCAGCGCTCGCTGCGCTTCGATCGCGCGGGAATCCGCTGCGTCGACAAGCTCGGCGTCGAGCGCGTGCGGTAGCGGCGTGCGCTTGGCGCGCGCTGTTTCTGTGTGATGGATCCTCGGCGGCGAGTGTCCGCGCGGCGCCCGATCGGCACGAAGGCGAAGCGACGCCGTGTCCACAGCGACGCAGCGATTCGAAGCCGACGCGGCCCGCGCGGATCGCCGTTCGGAGATCCGTCACGCAGAACTTAGGGCGAGATCGACGGCGGAGTCGCTGGCTTCGGCATATCCACGCGCCCCGGGGCGCGGCGCCCCGAGCCGTCGCGCTTCACGAGCGCGTCGCCGAGATCGACGCGCGCCGACTCGACATGGCGCATGATCGCGGCCACCACCTCGGGGTGATCGGCCGAAACATCGGTGGTTTCCGCAGGATCGCGCTCGAGGTCGTAGAGCGCGAGCGCGACGGGCTTCTCGACATAGGCGGTCTCGCCGCCGTCGTTGCCGCCCGGCTTCCCGTCGAGCGTGCGCGAGCTTCGCGGAAGACCGAGCTTCCAGCGGCCCATGCGCACGCCCTCGAGGTTGTTCGCGTGGTAGTAGAAGAGGAACGCCTCGTGCGTGGGGCGCGCGTCGGGCGCGCACGACCACACCGCGCGCGCGTCGCGGCCGTCGATCGGGCGGTCGGGCGCGGGCGGCGGCGCGCCCACAATCGCCGCCACCGTGGGGAAGAGGTCGATCGACATCCACAGCACATCGCTGGCCGCGCCTGCAGGCACATGACCGGGCCAGCGCACGAGGCACGGCACGCGCACGCCGCCCTCGAAGGTGGTGCCCTTTCCCTCGCGGAGGCCGCCCGTGGAGCCTGCGTCGGTGCCGAACGAAAGCCACGGCCCGTTGTCGCTCGTGAAGACGACGATCGTGTCGCGCGCCGCGCCCGACTCGTCGAGGGCGCGTAGGACCTCGCCCACCGACCAGTCGATCTCGCGCATGACCGCCGCGTAGAGCGCGCGGCGGTCTTCGGGCCTGAACGCAGGCCCCGCCGCGAGCGGCGTGTGCGGCTGCGGATGCGCGAGGTACGCGAAGAAAGGCCTTCCCTCGGCGGCATTTCGTCTGATGAACGCGCACGCGCGCGCGGTGAACGCGCCCGTGAGCGCACCCTGGTCGTCGAGCGTGCGCACGGCCGACACGGCGGCCTCGCCATCCATCACGGGAAGCTCGGGAAGCGTGCTGCGCGCGAAGCGTGCGGGCCACATGTCGTTCGAGTACGGGATTCCGTAGTACTCGTCGAAGCCGTGGCGGAGCGGGTTGAACTCGGGCAGCGATCCGAGGTGCCACTTTCCAGCGACCATCGTGGCGTAGCCGCAGCCGCGCAGCATTTCGGCAAGCGTGCGCTCCTCGGCGGCGATGCCCGTGCGCGCATCGGGGAAGAGCGCGCCGTGGATGCCGATCCTGTTCGGGTAGCAGCCCGTGAGAAGCGCGGCGCGCGACGCGCTGCACACGGGCTGCGCGCTGTAGTGGTGGCGGAACCGCGCCCCTTCGCGGCCGAGCCGCGCGACATTGGGCATGTCGCGCGTGTAGGTCGGCGGCTCGAACCCCGCGAGCGCGAAACCAGGCGCGTCGCCCCAGCCCATGTCGTCGCAGCTGATGACCACCAGGCTCGGCGTTGCGGACTGATCGGACCGCGCGGAACTCACGAGATCCACGCTGCAATCGCGCGGGGCCGCGCAGCCGGCGGCCATGAACGAGGCCATGAACGAGGCCATGAATGAGGCGATGAATGAGGCGATGAATGAGGCCATGAGCGAGGCCATGAGCGAGGCCATGAGCGAGGCCAGCCCCGCGACCGATGCGCTGCGAGAAGTACAGCCCACAAAGTTCGCCATTTTCGAGAACTCTACCGCCCACTCCGCTTGCGCGGCCCGACCCGTGCCCGATACTCCGTTCGTGAGGCTGCGCAATTCCACGAGGGCCCTGAACGAACGCCGCGGCGCGATGCCGTGGTTCGTGGCGGCGTCGGCGGCGGTTCTCGCGGCCTCGGCGGCGCTGATGGCCGTGATGCCGCTCGCGGCGCGCGAGGCCGACGCCCCCGCCGCTCCCGCGCCTGCCGATGCATCGGCCGCGCCGCGCCCGAGCCGCGGAGGAACGCCCGCGCGACCGCTGCCCGAGAAGACCGCGAAGTTCGCGGATCACTGGTCGTACCGGCCCATGTCCGACCCCGCGCCGCCCGCGGTGGCGCGCACCGACTGGCCCGCGAACGACATCGACCGATTCGTCCTGGCCGCGCTCGAGGCGAAGGGCATGTCGCCGTCGGTCGAGGCCGATCGCCGCACCCTGCTCAGGCGCGCGTATCTCGACCTCGTGGGCGTGCCGCCTTCGGTGCAGGAGGTCGAGGACTTCGTGCGCGACCGCAGCGCCGATGCGTACGAGAAGCGCGTCGAGGCGCTGCTTGCGTCGCCCATGTACGGCGAGCGCTGGGGCCGCCACTGGCTCGATGTGGCGCGCTACGCCGACTCGAACGGCGTCGACGAGAATGTGGCGTACGCGAACGCGTTCCGCTATCGCGACTATGTGATCGAGTCGTTCAACCGCGACACGCCGTTCGACCAGTTCCTGGTCGAGCAGCTCGCGGGCGACCTGATTCCCGAGGCGGAGAGCCCCACCGCCGAGGACGACGCGCGAACGCGCGCACGCATCGCGGCGCTCGGATTCCTGGCGATCGGCCCCAAGATGCTGGCCGAACCCGACAAGGAGAAGGAGCGCGTCGATGTGATCGACGAGCAGCTCGATGTGGCGACGAAGGCGTTTCTCGGCCAGACGATCGCGTGCGCGCGCTGCCACGACCATAAGTT
>JBJTOV010000431.1:0-2561 GCA_046074745.1 Planctomycetota bacterium
GGCGATAGCAAATCCTCGTGCGGCGAGCGACTTGAGCACGGTCAATCTCCTCTATGCCGAAGGCGGACGAAGCCCCGGCGTGGTCCGTTCGAACGACGACGGCCGTCTCCTAGGGTCGGAAACGGACGCAGTCGACTGCGAAGATAGCCCCAAGAACTCGCGATCCAAGCCGAATCGGGGGTTTCCGAGGCCGAGAACGGGCTTCGCCGCGCGGCTTGTACGACCTGTAACGCCCTCAATTCTCAGGCTTTGGAGCTTTCCTTTCTTGGCGCGGAACGCCGAGCGCCGTCGGCGGCGACTGCACGCGGCGCCGCCGAACGCCGATATCTGAAACCCGCCGCAACCCTCGCGGAAAGCCCCGCACATGACCTTCTCGCACCACTCGCGACTCGCTTCCACGCTTGCAGGCCTGGCTTGCGGGCTGCTGCTTGGCGCGTGCGGAGGCGGCGATGGCGGATCGCCGCAGGCGCAGCCCGTGCCCGACGCGCCCGCGACCGCCTCCGCCAAACCCGCGCTTACGGTCGAGCCCGCGGTGCTCGACATGGGCCTGCTCGTGCCCGAGAACGAGTATGTGAAGACCGTCACCCTGACCAACAACACGCGGTCGCCCCTGCGCATCGCCCGCGCGATCGCCGACTGCGGCTGCACCACGCCCACCTGGCCCGACGAGCCGATCGCGCCAGGGGCGAGCGTCGAGACCGCGATCACCATGAAGCCGGGCGAGAAGCAGGGGGTGCGCCTCGACAAGAAGGTCACCTTCGATGTCGAGGGCGGCGACCCCGTGGTGATCTCGGTGGTGGCCGATGTGGCGCTCTTCATCCGCCACGCGCCCGAGGCGGTGCAGGCTCCCGCCGACGGCGAGCAGGCCGCGCCCGCCGAGATCGTGCTCGAGTCGGCCGACGGGGTGCCGTTTCGCGTGCTCGAGGTGTCGCCTGCGATTGTCGCGGTGGACGCCGCGTGGGGAAGCAAGGCCGCCCGCCACGCCGTGCGCATCGATTGGGAATCGTGGCGCGCGGCCAACCGTCCGCTGCGCCTGAAGATCGTCACCGACCACGAGCAGGCGCCTGCGATGAGCGTGGCGATCCGCCGCGCGCCGGCGCAGCCGAAGCCCTGACCGCCGAGCGCGCCCGAGCCGTGAAGGCAGGCACGCCGAACACCTGCGAGAACGCCATGCGAGTTGCCATCACGATCGCCGCCGCCGTCCTCTTCGCAAGCTCCGCGCCATGCGCGGGCGCTGGTCCGCAGGCGAGTCCGCCTCGGTCGTCGGCGGCGCAGTCGACGGCCGCCACGGGGCAGGTGAAGAAGCCGCGCCGCTACAACATTCCGCAGCCGAGCTGCTTTCCCGGGGCGACGATGCCGTTTCCCGACCTCGCTGCCTTCGTGCAGGGCGAGAAGCGCTCCGCCTACGAGCCAGGCCGCGTGTATGTGATCGAGTTCTTCTCGACCACCTGCAGCCACTGCGAGGAGGCCGCGCCGCTCGTGGCCGACCTCGTGGCGCAGTATGCGCCGAAGGGCTTCGAGTTCATCTCGGTCACCACCGAGGACGAGGCGAAGGTGCGCGAGTGGCTGGCGAAGCCCGAGGTGGCGGAGCTCGTCACGCATTCGGTGGCGAGCGACCCCGACCAGTCGGCGCTGAAGGCGCTGCAGTTCGGCACCTTCCAGAACCTCAACCCGCGGTTTTTCGTGCTGAAGGATGGCGCGGTGCTCTGGTACGGGCACCCTGACATCGCGGCCGATCCGTTCGCGAGGATCGCCGGCGGCACCTGGAGCCCCGAGTCGGTGCGCGCGGAGTTCGTGATGAACGCCGTCGTGGCGAAGGCGAAGGACCAGACCACGAAGCTCGTGGCCGAATGCGAGAAGAACGGCCAGTGGGAGGACGCGTTCGAGCTGTTCGACTCGATCGCCTTCACGATTCCCGAGAAGGCCTCGACCTTCGAGCTGCAGAAGTTCGGCACCATGATCGGCCCCGCGCGCATGCCCGTCGAGGGCTACCGCTACGGCCGCGAGCTGGCTCTGAAGTACGCGACCGACATCGCCTCGCTGCGCACGCTGGCGCGCACCACGCTTGCCGTGACCACGGTCGAGGTGCGCGACCTCGACTTCGCCTTCGCGGTGGCCCGCGCCGCCGACATGCTCGGGAAGGGCGAGGACGCACGCGCCGCCGAGGTGCTGGCGCTCGCCTACTTCTCGCGCGGCGACCGCGACAACGCGATCGCGGCGCAGGAGCGCGCGGTTCGCCTGCAGACCGATGTGAAGCTGAAGGCGAAGTACGAATCGCAGCTCGCGAAGTACCGCACCGACGACCCGAAGCCCGTCCCCGCACTTCCCCGAAAGCCCACCGGCGGCACGGCCACACCCGCGGTGGACCCGCTGTAACCGCCGCCACCCCCGGGCGGCGGGTGCCCATCGCGCGGGCGATGGGTCGCCCCGTCTTCCAATCTCGCGCGGGCCGCGGCGCGCAGCGCCGGTCACCGATCCATCGGCCTTCGGCCGACGGCGTCGAGCCGAGATCGTTGGATCTTGCGACCCATCGTCTTCGAGATGGGCACCCGTCGGCCTGT